>NZ_JAGHQV010000018.1:0-111266 GCF_017744175.1 Thalassotalea sp. G20_0
CCGTGTATTCTTAAACCAGAAAAAAAAGCCCTGCCAGAACCCAACGGCGAGATGGGTGTTTTTCTGTTTTCAAGGGGTTAGTGTATTAACGGTCAATAATCAGGAACAACGTGTGGTCGGTTTGAAGGAAAGACAACGGGCGATCATTCAAGTTTTAGGCATTTTATATGAGTCGGTATATTCCTGATTGGGGTGGTGAAAGGCAGCTGTGGATGTAATGGGATGGTCACCGGTTAGCAAACCAGACCACATACTCCCGAAGCGGCCAGTAGCAGGGATGGTCTCTGGTGGTGACTTACAATTCGCAAAGCGGGAGATAGCCTTTCCTGCACCCCTCTTTCACGCCGACGATCAAACCCTGCATATCATCTTCCATGTAAATGCCCTGTACCTGAACGGTATGGCCTACACCAAAAGGCGCATCCGTTGAGAATGGGCTTGCATCGCCACCTTCAAAGCGAATGGCGGGGAAGGGGAAAGTTAAATGCTCCGTCAGGTATTGGTACCAGTCCCGTTTTTTCCATTCCGTAAACCGGGTGTTAAGCAGTGCATGGTTACCCTCATCCCATGAGGTATCGTATTCTGTGTTTATCGTCATTACATCACCAATATCATCATCAACTGGCAACCAATTACTTGTCGGGTGCCGTATCAATCATCCACACGTCTTTATACCAATCGAACTTTCTAACTCCCTATTGCGCTGAAGAGTTGAGCCTTAATCCTGCGTTGGCGATCGTCGCCATAGCTTAGGCTATGACTCCTCACGCCGCCTTGTCTTAAGGCTCAAATCTTCATGCTCATCACGGGAGTTAGAAAGCACGATTGGTATTACGTTATGAGCGCCGGTTGTGAGGCTCCGAAGTCTGGCTTCACTTTTTTATTGCTGGCCTGTGTGCTTGATCACGCGCACAAGCAGGATGGAGTTCCACGCAGAGCCCGGGGTAACCGGCTCTTACTCCATCGTCGCTCTCAGGCACTGCATGTCCGAAAACGCAATGGGTGCTGGACGGCCCATCATCGACAAGTCGTTCAACATGGCCAGCCAGAGATGAGCCGTCATTCTGGCATCGGACAGTGCCCGATGGAAATTGCCATCGGTCGGGAGCTGCTTGAACTCCACCAGTGTTGACAGGCTATGATCGGGTACCTTGTGGTATACCCACCTTGCCGCATTCAGGGAACAGGCGAACTCGCCGGAATAGCGGGTACCCGGCAACGCCATCTCATTATCGAGAAATCGCTGGTCAAATGGCACATTATGGGCAACCAGGTTGTGCGAACCGATAAACCGGGCCAGCTCACCAATCACCTCACTGCACGGTGGTGCATTTTCCAGCATGGCGTTGGTAATGCCAGTGTAGCTGGCAATAAAGCTGTCAACCCGGAAGCCGGGGTTCATCAGTTGCTGAAACCGGTCTGTGATACGACCGTCTTCTACCAATACCGCGCCAATCTCAATGGCGCGATCACCGCTGTCCGGGGAGAGACCGGTAGTTTCGAAATCCAGCACCACTACCGTATTGGCGCTTCGCTTACTGTTCTTCCAGACGGTGTCTGGCAGGAGATGATTATGAACGTTGTCGATGAATTAAACGAGAAGAAAGACGTTAGGAGCCTGTCGGACATAACCGACCGTAGCGAGAAAAAGTCCGGTTTGAGCCAGTTTTTATTCTGATGTGAGTGCCAGAATGAAGATGACGATCTGACGTTGGTAGCCTGAAGGAGTGCAATCGGCTGCCACATCCGGTAGCTTATTTTTAATGAAGTGATTATCCAGACCCAAGCGGCAAAGTGGGGCTAATAACAACCGCAGTCAGAGCCGGGAGCTATCCTTGAAATGCGTTACCCAGCCCCGGTGACCTGACCGACTGGCCTCCGTTAGAGGCCATTTTGTTTTGTGGGTGAGGGATTGAATGGTGTGTCTGTGGGGGCCAGTGGTTGGGTCGTCAGTTGGTTGAGGTATTCTATGATTCTCTGACGCAAAATGTTAAGTACCAAGTCTCGTTCTTAGAACAAGGACCCTTGAGGAACGTTACTGTTCAACAGAAGTGGGTCTATACCCTCAGTTCCCCCAAGCAAGAAAGGGCTTAAGTAGCTAACCATATGAAATCATATATTTCTGACTCCTTGTGCCGGCACTCTGCTTCGTTACAACTCCGGTCACATAGCTACGGCTATGCTCCCTCCGTTGTGCCTCGCATAGTACCAGCCCAAGTAGCCAGAAATATTCGATTCCATATGGCCAGCTACTTAATGGATCGTGTTTCTTTTGATTCTTTATTACTGCATCATGGTTAAAAGTTGCATAACAGTATGAACAACCATGTAGGCATGTGTTATAAACGCCTATGTCAATGCTTTTAATACAGCCACATTCTTCACGCTGACCACTGTCCTTTTTACTGTCCAGACTCAAACCGAAGACTTCTTTAATCAGTTCGTCATCGATGCACTTCCCATGTGGCACCCCAGCATTAATGATATCGACGGCTTCTGCACAGCTTTTTATTTCCATACCATACGCAGTACTAACCTTCGCCATGTAAGCAGATAGTTCTAGTAGCTGTTCCTGATATTGAGTGATATCCGAACAAATCAGGCTATCTACCGTCTTAAGATTCTTCTCGGTCTTCTTGTAAAAGTCAGCAAAACTAATCACTACTCGACTAGTTTTCCCTGCCAGCATGCCAGCAATTTTACTGAACAAACGTTTATGCTTATCCAACGGTAATAGGTTCGATAGCAAAATAGGGTCGTAGCGCCACACCACCTTGTCTGATCCAACTTGCTGGCTAAGGTTGATGAAAGTTTCAATCGCACGGTGTGGACTAGGGACTGACTTTTCGACGGAGCGAGGATACCCTGTAACAGTGTACTGGAAGTAATAGCGATACCCTTGAGAATCCATCTCCGGTAAAAAGGGCATAAGCTTGGACGGGTTTCTTGTCCAGAACACAAATACTTCAACATCCTCTGACTTTAATGAAACTCGCTTAATCTGATGGGCATTAAATGGGTTGCGTGTGAGTAGGAAACCTTCACGCACACGATTGATAAACCAGCTGGAGTAAAAGGCTGGAATATCGGTGCGGCGACTAGCACTGATAATCATCTCTTCACTCCAACAAACATGCCTGAGTTCATACTAAATTTCGGACCAACAACCGTAGCAATTTCATTTGGATAACTACTCAATTCAGAAGTTAGATAAGATGCTGTTACCAAATTAAATTTTTCACCAGAAATTAAGCCAAAGCCGTCATTAACATCCATATGTACTGTTCGATAATTAACCCAAGGAAAGAATCGTTCCATTATATCATTGAACACTTCATCCCATTGATCCTCAATATCTAGTCGAATAACATCAACAGATAATTCAATATTTCGCCTTTTTGCTTGCTTTTCCAAATACTCCAGAACGCCACAAACATCAGAGCCTGGTCCTCCTCCGACAGACAATATATCTACATGTTCAACCTCAAACCAAGAATCGAGCACATCACAAGATATATTGGTTGCACCATGATAGTTTTCCATGACGTGAACAACAAAATACCTTAGCAAATAAAGCTTTCTCTTTTCCTCACAGTCGTAACTTATCTCATTACCATCAAAGAATTGGTTCTGAAAACAGCCTAAACAATTTTCGCTTCTGGGCGTCTTTCTTTCACAATTGCCAAATTCCTATAGATTTAACTCATGGTAATAATCTGAAATCAAGTCATCCATTTAATAAATTCTTCAAAGATAAATTTAAAATAAGCAAGAAAGTAAAACAGGTGTCAGTTCTTTATATTTGACACTTTGTCAACCACTGTTGTCTTTGACCAATAAGTCAAAATCATACTACCGTCCATGGATTATACCATTGTCTTTTATTGACGCCGGGGAGCATGGGACCAGATAGCTCAGAGGGATGATGGTCTAGTTGGGAACTGAGTGCGACAGGGTAGTTTCATCCGATGTGTTCGGATGTGCATGATATAAAAATACCAGGCATGAGTGAATCCTGTTTTCTACGTATGGACCAGCCACTACTCCCTGAGCGAACCGCATCCAGCCCCCGACTCCATAAGTTGCTGCCCTGTGTTTCGAGCTGCGGGGATGGAGAGCGTGAACCTAAAAATATTAAGCCTGCTTCAAAGGCTCAAAGAGTACACTGAGGTCTTCTGCGGTGATTGATGGTTTTTGTCGGCCGCTACCCTCACTCAGAATCGCATCGGCAATGGCTTTTTTCTTCTCTTTCAGCGCCTGGATTTTTTCCTCAACGGTGCCTTCGGTGATCAGTTTGTAGACAAATACCGGTTTGTCCTGCCCAATGCGGTGTGCACGATCACTGGCTTGATCTTCTGCCGCCGGGTTCCACCAGGGATCGTAGTGGATCACGGTATCTGCCGCGGTGAGGTTCAGGCCGGTGCCGCCAGCTTTAAGACTGATCAGGAAGACCGGGATATCACCGTGCTGGAAAGCCTCAATGGGTTGTTTCCGGTCACGGGTCTGGCCGGTCAGTTTTACCCAGGGAATACTGGCATTGTGCAGACGGTTTTCAATCAGGGACAGCATACTGGTGAACTGCGAGAAGATGAGTATCTTTCGACCTTCTTCTACCATGGGTTGTACCAGGTCCATCAGAAGATCAAGCTTGGCTGACTCCCGGATATTGGATGCCTGCTCCAGCTTGACCAGTGTCGGATCGCAGCATGCCTGCCGCATTTTGAGCAAAGCATCCAGAATAACAATCTGGGAGCGGGCAAGACCTTTCTTTTCAATCTCTTTTTGAACCCTGGCTTCCATACTGGCGCGGATGGTTTCGTACAGATCCCTTTGTTTGCCCTCAAGCGAGGTAGTGCGCAGAATTTCGGTTTTGGCGGGCAGCTCTCTGGCCACCAGGTCTTTACTGCGGCGCAACATAAATGGTGCAATGCGCTTTTGCAGTTTTTGGGTTTGTTGCTGGTTTCCCTGTTTTTCGATAGGGGTTCGATAAAAACGGGTAAACTGGTCCCTGGCACCGAGAAAGCCGGGCATCAAAAAATCGAACAGCGACCAGAGTTCACCCAGATGATTTTCCATTGGCGTACCGGTCAGGCAAAGTTTATGCACTGCGTTAAGGCAGCGCACTGCTCTGGCACTTTTTGCATTGGGGTTTTTTACCGCCTGGGATTCATCCAGGGCTAACAGGTGAAACCGGGTTTTTGCCAGTTGCTCAAAATCCCGCTGGATGACGCCGTAACTGGTAATCACCAGGTCTGCTTTTTGGATTTCCTCGCTGTCGCGTTTGGAGCCATGATGGATATGTACGGTTAAATCGGGTGTAAACCGGCTGGCTTCATGTTGCCAGTTATGGAGGAGGCTGGTGGGACAGACCACCAGACAGGGCGGGAGCTGGTCTCCAAGGCGTTGTTTTTCCAGCTGGATATGGGCGAGGGTCTGCAGGGTTTTGCCCAGCCCCATGTCATCAGCCAATATACCGTTCAATCCAAACTCTCTCAGGAACTGCAGCCAGGAAAGGCCATGCTGCTGATAACTGCGCAGGTCTGCCTGCAGATTTTTTGCCGGTTTAACTGACTTAAGTCGTTTAAAAGTTTTCAGCTTTTTGCTTAATGCCAGTAGCTTTTCACCACCTGCCCAAGGCAAACCAAGCTGTTCATACAGCTCCTGCCAGATTTCGGCGTGGTAGTTCTGCAGTTGGTATTCGTTTAATGGACGATCGCCAAAGAGTTCTAACAGTGTTCCGGCAATTACCCTTAACCGTTCAGCAGGCAGTTGAATAAACTTGCCACCGGGCAGGGCAATCGGAATCCGGGTGTCTTCCGGCATGTTCTTTAGTTCATCCAGTGTGGGCAGCTGATGAATCTGCCGGGCAAGCAAAGGCAGCAGGTCAATGGATGTGCCATCAATGGTGATGCCAAGACGCAGGTCAAACCAGTTGTTTTCGGACTCGTCCAGTTCTGCATACCAGTCATCATCGGAGATGGCTTCAAACTGGTAGGGGAAGTTGTCGTCAATCTCAATGATCCAGTCCTGCGCCTCCAACTCTGGCAGGACATTGGTCATGAAATGCAGCCAGTACCGGCGATGGTCTTCTCCGGGGAGTGCCATTATCAGGTCATAGGGCTTGAGTGCCGGGTATTGTCGGATAATATCACTGTGGCGCTGAAGTGCCGGTTCCATCCACGTTTGAAGCTGTTGCAGCAGTCGGTTTTCTTCCGATTTTTGACGGGGAATAACCTGGTGGTTATTGTTTTCTGCTGGAATAGTGTCTCCGGGACTTCCAAAAGGGATGCGATTATTGTTGTAGGCAAAGAAGAGTTTTGCCCGCGCCAACAGCTGATCCGTTTTCGAGCCTCCCACAGGCAGGGTGTCTAACTGTAAAACGGGCTGTGGGGCAACGGTGATGGCGGTGATTTTTCTGGGGAGTTGTACACTTTTGCGCTCTTTGGTTTTCTCTCTCCCTTTAAAGAGCGATTTCAGGACTTTACTGGTCTCTTCAACGCCGGTTTCATCCAGAGGCGGAGCTTCCATAATGGCACCGAGTAAACGTACATCCGGTAAATGGGTTAATTCACCGCACTCGACCTGATCATGCAGTGTTTTCAAATAACAGGGAGGCGCGGTTGGCAGTAACTGCAACGGGTAGCCTGAACTGGCATCAAATAAAACAGGTCGCTGAAGCCCCTGGTCATCAAGTTGCCAGCGAATTTCCCCCTTCAGTTGTGGGCCCTGAGCAACAGGCAGAAGTCTTTCTCCTGCCAGACAACGACCGGTACCCAGTATTTTATCAAGGAGCTCACGACCCTCTGATCCTTTAAGGCTGATCTGGGCATCATACAGGTCGATTCTAGCCTGTATATACGCCAGTTTGAAAATATGTTTGTCACCATCATTCATGCTGGCAGGCCAGTTGTTATGGTGCAGACAGTTGTAGGCGCTGGTATAGATCTTAGGCTTGCCAAAGCCTCCCTTTTTTAACCAACGGGATAAGTAGGGTTGAACAAAGATCCCTCCACTGTATGGGGTTTCATCGAGAATATAAACAACGCAGTTATTACTTTTTCCTGAATGGGTACCTGTTGATGCGGATAATTGACCGGAAACTTGCCGAGCCATTGCCTGAAGGTGATGTAGCCAGCTTGATCTGCGTTTTGTCAGGACTGACAGCTCATCTGTTTTTTGATCAGCTTCAGTTGGAACTGTTGAGGTATGATTTTCAATGCTACCGATTAATCGGTTAAGCCGGGGTGCACCATACTGCATTTCTCCCGCCAATAACAACGCAAGGGAATGTTTGCAATCGATACCAACAGGGCATGAACAAACGCCTGCAATGGGGTCTTCATCCGGGTCATCATATTCTGCCCCCAAGAAGACCTCAACGTCATAGTGGTGACCTTTACTCCCCATAACGGCACCCGACAATTTGTGTTCTTCTTCATCCAAGTCAACATAGAGCACATGATTATTTGCAAAGTAGTGTTGACCCTTTTTCAGCGTATTGGCGGTATAGAGTGCGTTCAGGTTAATGTTGAGCTTGGTCATGGGGAGAGAAGCCAAAAATAAATGTATTCATGTTGGTGTTGATTATGGTGGATTTTTTTGATCGAAAACATCAGTTTTTGACTTCGAAATAAGTTTTGAAATGTTGGTTCAAAAATGAGAGTTGGATTTTATCCTGAAGGGCTGGATGCACTAAAAATAGAGTCGTTTATCTAGTGAACGCTTGATATTATCCTTAAGCGATTCGATTTTTTAATACCGCCTTAAATTGTAGACAACAGATCAATGACATTCGCTTCGCAACACCGTCAGCCCTACACCGACCATCAGCCACTGGTTCATCTTCAGGGATCGGTGGAGCGGGTTACCTTCCACAGCGAAGCCAGCGGGTTCTTTGTGATTCGGGTCAAGTGCAGGGGGCAGCGTGAGCTGGTGACCATGACCGGCAACACGCCCTCGGTGACACCCGGTGAGTTTGTGGATGCCACCGGCATCTGGTTTAACGACCATAAGCACGGGGTGCAGTTCAAGGTTAAGCAGATCAAAACCGTCACACCCAATACCCTGGAAGGGATCGAGAAATACCTGGGGTCCGGCATGGTGAAGGGCATCGGTCCCCATTTTGCCAAACGGTTGGTCAAAGCCTTTGGTGAACAGGTGTTCGATATTATTGAGGAGAATCCGGAACGGCTGATGGCGCTGGAGGGCATCGGTAAAAAACGGCGGGAGAAGATCACCTCGGCCTGGTCGGAGCAGAAAGTGATCCGGGAGATTATGGTGTTCCTGCAATCCCACGGTGTTGGCACAGCCCGGGCGGTGCGTATTTATAAAACCTACGGCGACGAGTCCGTGGCGAAAGTGCAGGAGAACCCGTACCGGCTGGCGCTGGATATTCACGGCATCGGCTTTAAAACGGCGGACAACCTGGCCATGCAGCTGGGGATCGACCGGGTGTCGTTAATACGCGCCCAGGCCGGGGTGCGCCATGTGTTGCAGGAGTGTTCCGGAGAAGGTCATTGTGCCCGACCGTTTGAGGCTCTGGTTAACGACGCGGTCACGCTGCTGGAAATACCGGAAGACACCATTAAGGAAGCGATTCAGTGCGAGATTAATGAAGAGCGGCTGACACCGGAGACCATTGGTGAGGTACCTTGCCTGTTTCTGACGCCGCTCTACCGTGCCGAGCAGGGGGTTGCCAACCATGTGAACCGCCTGCTTCAGGGACGTTCCGGCTGGTCTGGCATTGCCATGGACAAAGCCATTCCCTGGGTGGAGGAGAAAAACAACATTCAGCTGTCCGACTCCCAGAAAGGAGCAATTGACCTGGCGGTGCAGAATAAGTTCTGCATCATTACCGGTGGTCCGGGCGTGGGTAAGACGACAGTGGTGAACAGCATCCTGAAGATCATCCAGGCCAAGCGGGTTGAGGTGACGCTGTGTGCGCCAACGGGGCGTGCCGCCAAGCGTTTGTCTGAATCGACAGGGCAGGAAGCCACCACCATTCACCGGTTGCTGGATTTTGATCCGTCCGCCTTCGACTTCAAACGCAATGCTGAGAATCCCCTGGAAACGGATCTGCTGGTGGTGGATGAGTGCTCCATGGTGGATGTGGTGCTGATGAATCAGCTGTTGCGCGCCGTGCCTGACTCGGCTGCGGTATTGCTGGTGGGCGATGTGGATCAGTTGCCATCGGTGGGGCCGGGGTCGGTACTGAGAGATTTGATTGAGTCCGGCAAGGTGCCGGTGGCGCGATTGACGGAAATCTTCCGGCAGGCGGCCACCTCACAGATCATTACCGGCTCTCATGCCATCAACCGTGGCCAGGTGCCCAGGGTGACGAAAAAAGGGGAGGAGACGGACTTCTTCTATCTGACCGGCGAAGAGCCTGAAGAGTTGTTTGCCAAGTTGATGTCGGTGGTTACACGGCGGCTGCCTGAGACGTTTGGCTTTGATCCGGTCAACGATATCCAGGTGCTGGCTCCAATGAACCGGGGCGGACTGGGTGCCCGCAGTTTGAATGTGGCCTTGCAGGAAGCCCTGAACCCGGATGCCCACCCCCGGGTTACCCGGTATGGCTGGACCTATGCGCCGGGGGATAAGGTGATTCAGACGGTCAATAACTACGACAAGGAGGTGTTCAACGGCGATATTGGCCGGGTCAAAGCGATTGATATTGAGGAGGGCGAGTTGATGATTGAGTTCGACGGTCGGGAGGTACTTTACCCGGTCAATGAGCTGGACGAAGTGTCGCTGGCCTATGCCACTACCATCCATAAAAGCCAGGGCTCCGAATACCCCTGTGTGGTGATCCCCATGGCCATGCAGCACTTCACCCTGCTGGAACGTAACCTGCTCTACACCGGTGTGACCCGGGGCAAAAAGATGGTGGTGCTGGTGGGGCAACCCAAGGCGGTGGGTATGGCGGCCCGAAACCGAAAGTCGAACCGCCGGTTGACTAACCTGCAGGCGAGGTTGGGAGCCAATTAAAGCGACTTTTTGACGATACTCTCCAGAAGTTTGATTTGACTGGCAGGCATATCCTGTTCCAGTAACCAGCTGACAACGGCAAAATCCCGTGCCTGTTTTTGTCTCTGCTTACTTTCGCAGGCATTAGCCCAAAGACACATGCGCTGCATACGTTCACGCCAGACTCCTTTTTTGGGTTCAAGTACCTGGTCACAGACATCGCTGATCATCTTCTTCACGGTACCACCTGTGATGGTGAATGCATCCGAGATCAGCCAGCTGTCAGCAAAAGCAGAATTTGTCCAACTGACAGAGCGTTTTTGGACACTGGCAATCTCTTGATCGGATGGTGGCGTGTTGAAACTCAACAGTTCGGGGCTGAGGGTCTCAAATTGTGCCGACGCCGGATTCCAGTTATCGAGACCAAGCAGCTCCATGCCTTCCAGCATATCTGCACTGAGGCAGGTTTTACTGCTGAGATTCAAGGCCATAAATGGCGGGATAAGTTTCCGAATCAGTTCACTGGATACTTTCTCAAAGGGAACGCCGTATTGTTTTGTACTGGTAATGATGTGCTGGAGTTTTTTGCGGGTTTCTGGCGGCGACACGGAAATGTCGACAATCCCGACGGCTTCTTTAAGTACAAAATTTACCAGGCGGAATGCTCGAGGATGGTTGATATCATTGACTATGATCATCACTCCCTGGGCACCACTGCCATCCACGGAGGTCATCCATGCCTGTATCTCGCCATCGGTGGATACTTTTTTCCCGGAAGGACAGACACCCAACTTGCGGACATTTTTGATGAGTTTGTCAATGTGAGTCTGAACTGCTTTAGGCAGCCAGTTTCGAATACGGATCATTCGTTCCAATGTTAAGGGCGTGATCGCTTTTGGGTGGTTGGCCAGCAGATCTGCTATAGCGACAGCGCTCTTTTCCTGTTCATCCAGCACCAGTAAACTCAGGAAATCACCATATCGTGGGTTATCCAAAGAAAGTATCTGCTGGCCAATTAAGCTAATGCCTTCCGGTGGCATAAAGCCCATTTGATCCTGCCAGACGGAGGCAAATGTGAATTCATCGGGAATTTCTTCCAGCATGGCCTGACAGATCTTATTCAGGTCCTCCAGAGAAAAGTCACTTTTCGAGTCTTGCGAATCATGAGTCTCCGTTTGCCAATGATGGATGAACTCCATAAATGATTCTGACAGGTATTGCCGATGACCAGCCAGAACACCCAACAGGGGTGTCATTGCAACGCTGTCCAGTTCATCGTGCTCATAAGATAACATGATATTTTGTTCAACTTCCTGCCAGAAGTGAGTAGCCTGATGACTACCCTGACGAATCTGGATAAAGAGACTGTGCAGAGCAAACGAAAGGAGCGCGGCAACCGCATCAGACTCGTCTTCGTCAATGCCTTCAATACAGACGGCAAACAGGAACTGTGACAATGACTGGAGATCATAAAGGCGATGCCAGCTCTGAGGTGGTTCCGGTTGCTTACGGATGGTCGCGAGGTTGGTGACCGCATCTTCAATCAGTGCTTCTATCCAGTCATCTTGAGTACTGGTTTTATCGGGTGTTGCGCTTTCCAGAATGGTTACTGTTGGGCCTGAAGCATCGTGGTGGTTATAAATTTTCAGGTAGTCCTTTTTAATACTCTGAAGGTAGTTAATAATGGCTTCGGCATGCTTGAGCTTTTTCTTCTGGGCTGAACCATCAATCAAGCGCTGCAGGCACTGCCAGCAAGCGATAATCTCGGGGACTATCGTTTTTGCCTGGGTATCGGAACAGATCATCTTACGAGGGAATAGCTTGGTCATCACCTCGCGGGTTGATTTGAGATCTATGGACTCAAGTCCTTTACCCAGGTAGTTCATGTTCAGCTCCATAAACAAGCTGAACATCATGCCGCCAGATTTTTGATTGGCTTTTGAGAGTTTCTGATATTCAGGCGATTCATAAAAGATATCCAGAAACTGCTCAACCCAGTCCTGTAGTTGATCATTGCACTTATCAGGATCGCTCAGATAGGCGTTCTTGTTGAGCTTAAAAGGTTTTAATGACATACGAAATCTTAACCGGTGAACTGTGAATTGGCCGGATCATGCCAGATATACCATAGCGCATAAAGGGAATATGTTTTGGAGTACTATGGTGGCAATAAAATTATTATCAAAAAATTCCGCCACTGGTTCCCGCCCCCACCGCCATATCTTCAAGCCCTTACGATACCTGTCGTAAGGGTTTTGTCGTTTATAGACCCTGTAAACAAAGGGTTAAACGTATGATGCTGTGGTTTGTGGCCTTCCGTATTTAAAGCTGTTTCCTCCCGTTTTTCTGACTTTTCTCTCTCCTCTCTGAAAAGCTGTGGTTTTGACCCTTGCGAGAATTACAGCGTTTAACTTTTTGATTCTATTATGCTTTCGCTGTGGTTTACGGTGTTGTAATTTTGTAGGTTCGCGGCTATTCCGGCGGTAGGGGCTGTGAAACATGTGCGAACTATCTTTGCTTTCTGAATCTATATTCGCTGTTGGCATCATTACCTGTGCGCGATTTTCACTATTCTCGGTCAGCCTCCTAAATGCCTGTCGACTTATCATCCTCCTGGTCAGTAAATATTTCAAAATCTGCACATATGCTTAACGAAATTGAATGGGTGCGATTTACTGGGTCCAAAGGTGGCAGAAATGCTGCTGTATATGCTTTTATACATCGATCCGTGTGAGGGTTTTCTATTTTTTCCTGGACTCTGGTTTTAAAACCATTTTTTGGGTTATTCACCAATTGGTTGCCAGCGAAGACTGACAGGAATTCTGGATTACGTAATCCTGAATTATAAGGGCTCAATTGCGTATTGAGCAGAGCTGCAAGGAAATCATTATCGTTAATAAAGTCTGAATTATTTGATTTTTGATTAAATCCCGTTGTGAAAATGGTTTCCGGAGGCCTCGAATCGCCTCTAAGTAGCTGGCCATATGGAATCACATATTTCTGGCTACTTGGGCAGGTGCTATGCGAGGCACAACGGAGGGAGCATAGCCGTAGCTATGTGACCGGAGTTGTAACGAAGCAGAGTGCCTGAACAAGGAGTCAGAAATATGTGATTTCATATGGTTAGCTACTTATATACCATGCCAATATGGGATGGTGCTTTCAGACTAGGAGTAAACCTGAAACGCTCATGCTGCCAGAATGGATTATGACTGAAGAACGCGTTTCGAGATTCTGACAGATAGGTTTTTCCTGGATATGCAGCAACCTCCCGGGCAAAGGCTTCGACTGTTTTAGTTGTTGCAGTTTGCCAGTCTGCAGGGGAGCTGGGTGGTTTGGTGATAATGGTTTCACTGATGTGCATAGTTTCACCTCTATTGGTCAATGATTATTAGAAGAACTGGATTTCCAGATTGCTCTTTCATCAGACGGAGTGTGAGTCAGCATGGCTTGAAAAACTCCAGAGGTTAATTGCATGAGTCCCCCGAGTCTGCAAATATAGGCAAATTTAGCCTTTTACACAGTTCGATAGTACAACTATAAAAAAGTTCCATTAATTTTGTGGGGTTTGTGCAGAATCTCTCTGGTTATATTGGTAAATATTAATAATGAAAACGATTGGATTGATTGGTGGGATGAGTTGGGAGTCAACTCTAAGCTACTACAAGGGAATTAATGAAGGCGTTAAGACATCTCTTGGGGGGTTACATTCAGCCAGGGTCGCCCTCTACAGTGTCGATTTCGCTGAAATTGAGAAGCTTCAGCATCAGGGTGAGTGGGATAAGACAGCAGAGATCCTGTCCGCTGCGGCTCGTTCTGTTGAAGCAGGTGGGGCTGATTTCTTTTTAATTTGCACTAACACCATGCATAAGGTGGCAGAGGCTGTTGAAAAATCCGTTGCTATTCCTCTGGTGCATATTGCTGATGCAACCGGCGAGCTTCTCGTTAAAGATGGTATAAAACGGGTTGGTTTATTGGGCACTCGCTTCACCATGGAGCAAGCGTTTTATAAAAATCGCTTGTTGGACAAGTTTGGTATAGAAGTTGTTATTCCGGATGAAGCTGAACGGGAGGTAGTCCATCAGGTTATTCACACAGAACTCTGTCTTGGCCAGATCAACAACGCTTCCCGCAACCAATATTTGAAGATCATTAGCAGCCTGCATAACCAAGGGGCTGAGGCAGTAATTCTTGGCTGTACTGAAATTGCCTTGTTGGTTCAACAGACCCAGACGACCATACCACTGTATGACACAACAGAAATACATGCCCAGAAGGCAGTGAAGTTAGCGATCAGTGAATAAAATAAACGGGTGGTAAATCGTAGACAGTTTCGAAAGTGCGTATACCTGAATTGCTGGAAGAAATAGCACCTCATCAATCGCTTGATGAGGCTTCAGGGGCTATGTTTGCCAGTTTGCTGAAAGCAGGCACTCTTCCCGGATGAGGAAATTACTTTTACTATCCCATCGGGGGCTACCAGTAATTATCCCGATTTTATCCGGTAGCAATGATTCGCGAACTGTGTGACTTAGTTTGCGTCCATCAACTCTGCTCATAAACCGCGCCCCTGAAAGTGGCGACAGTCTACTCAAATTTGATGTGGAAGGTTTTGGCACATATCAATATGTGAGGAGTACATTAATCAATCTTCGACATATATGGAGAGAAAAGGCTGATTATCTCGCCCCAATCCTCCAGAAATATGCCCGAGAGAGCGTGTACTGTATTTGGGCAGCACTTTTAACAAGTCATTTCTAATATGCCATTGCTGAGCCAGTTCCAGGAGGAAGGGTAATGCATCTGCCACTGATAACTGTCCCTTATAGCAATTGATATCAAAGGATTGTCTTGCATTGTCTTTCCCGATAACTTCAAGATAAATGAGCTGTGACCCTGCCAAAGATCGGTTTTGAAAAAGTACAGGGCTCAGGAAGTATTTGAAAATCGCATCATTAATAACTGTGAGTGATTTTATGCGGTTATGTATTTCAGTCAGTGTTAAAAGTGGGTAACACCAGTAAATATCTTCCTTCCAATGTTCTGGACTGTCAGCTTCCCATTTATATCCACGATTCAGGGCAAAAGGTTGCCGATCATGTTTACCTTGTTGAATGAGGGAAACAAGAAAGTCCCAGTATTCCAAATATACTTTTAATGTTGCTTTATCATCCATCTCCTCTATTCCAAATAAAAGTGTGTCTGCATTTTGAATATTGTTGAGGATTTGACGTATGACCTCCTGCGGGACATTGAGAAATTTTAAAAATAAAGACCACTCCTCAATGGTTTTCTGCTCTTTTTCAAAACCCATCAGTATTCTGCGGTCTATGACTTGGCCAGGCTTCAGCTTAATAGATCGTTCTTTCTGGAATGCAGACTGGATACTGCAACAGCCGTGAAAAAAATTTTTTGTGTCGAGTCGCTGGAATAAATCATCGAATTTTTTTGGGGTTGAATTAGCAGATAGCATAATTGGTTCTCATGGCCATGATAGTATTGAACATTCTTAGGGTGGACATTAAGCTTACCCCTCCATTTTCAATGGCTTTTGAATGGAACCACGAAGGAGACAAAGAGCACGAAGGAAAAGAAAATCTCTTCTTTGTGCTCTTCGTGTCCTTCGTGGTTCCATCTTTAACTTCCCGAAGAGGGGAGTAGACGCTTAATGTCTACCCTAAGATTGAACATTAGGATACGGATGCATTTCGATTTTCTATCAAAGCAAAAAATCATTGAATGCTGCTCGGTATTGCTGAAATTTCTATACGACACCGTGAACCTGCAATCAGTTGCAGTTGATCATTGTTGACCTCAACGGTGATGCCAAAGGTATCACTGGCCGCATCAATAATAGGGTCAAGAGTTTTTATCCGCGCTGTGAATCCTTGCTCAGAACCTTTGGTAAACAACGTTATGGGGGTGTCTTTTTTGATGTGTCCGTAAAGATCTGCCTGAAAAATGACCTGGGCATGCAGTGGGTCGAGACTAACCACCTGTAAAAAATGAGAGTCGTCGATATATTCCCCCGGCTCTTTAACAACATCGGTAATGACGCCGGAAAAAGGACTGCGGACTTCCCGCTGGCGCAGTCGGACAAGTGCTTCCTCGGCCTGCAGCATGGCAAGCCTTTTTTCGGTCAACAGTTCATCCTGCTCGTGGTCAGAGATCAGCTTATCTTTGTAGAGAGCTTCATTACGTTGCAGTTTGCGCTCAGCAAAATCCAGTCGAGCTCTCGCCGTTTTCAGGGTTGCCTGTTCGATATCTGAATTCAAAACCATAAGAACCTGACCTTTTTTGACGGTGTCGCCCCGTTGCACCTTCAGGTCACGAATGATACCGGGCACTTCGCTGCTCAAATCTGAACTTTTACTGGGCTCCAGAAGGCAGCTAAGCTGACCGAAATCGGTTGTGCTGGTCTGTGCGAATATGACCTGAGCACAGGAGGATAAAAGCAGTGCAGAAATAATGGTGGAGATTTGACGTTTAGTGCTGGTCATGGAATTCATACCCGCGAATTGGCAAATGAAAGAAGTTCCCGTTGATGCTCGTCACTGCGTAGTAAGTGTTTACGGGCTCGTTCATGCTTGTGTTCAAACTGGCTCTGGCAAAAACGGAAAGTTATTAATGCAAACCAGTTTTTCAGAAATATTGGGAGTGGAAGATTGAATAGTTGTTGCAGTATCCCAGACCATTTTGAACTCAAAAGAGAGTCTTCAAGGGATAACAGGAGTTCATAACTTCCGCGGTCACCCTGGCGTGCACAACGGCCAATCAGCTGCCGGTCGATACGTGATGATTCGTGCAAGCCGGTAATAATGACATGAAGACCTCCGTTGTCGTCTGTTACTTCGTCGATCTTAATATCAGTGCCCCGCCCAGCCATGCTGGTGGCAATAGTGATCGTGCCGGGCGCACCGGCTTTGGCAACGATATCCGCTTCAAACTTATCCTGTCGGGCATTGAGAACCTGATGATCGATGTTCGCTTCGTCCATATACTGGCTCAGCTGCTCAGAGTCGGCCAGAGATAAAGTGCCAATCAATACGGGGCGATTTTTTGCTCTCAAGGTTCTCACCCGGGACACCACAGCCTGCCATTTTTGGTGCTCTTTCTGAAAGATTCTATAGTGGAGAAATTGTCTCCGACTGGTTTTGTGGGTGGGAATATCGACTACTGGCAGATTGTAAACCCTCCATAGTTCACTGCGTACATGACTGGTGGTTCCGGTCATACCCGACAGGTGATGAAAGTGACGGAAAAAGTTTTGAAAGCTGATGCTCGCCAAGGTTTCTCTGGGGGCCGATAAAGGGCAGTTTTCTTTTATTTCGATCAGCTGATGAAGCCCTTGCTCCCAAGTGCGATCCGGCATCATCCTGCCTGTGTGCTCATCGATAATAACGACCTTTCGTTGTTTCATCGAGTCATCAATCAAATACTGTTTATCGCGTTCGAAGAGATGCCAGGCCGTTAAGGCCTGTCTGATAAGTTCTAATCGGCGTACCCGTCCTTTCCAGAGCACCCCGTGGTTTTTAGTGAGTTTGGCTATTTGCTCTTCACCGGAAGGAGTGATTTCGATATAGCGTCGATCTTTCCAGATTTTGTAGTCTTTACCTTCACACAGTTCAGGAACGATCGTCATGGCTTGAGCATAGAGTTCCTGCTGGACAGCGATGGGAGCTTCTTCTCCTGAGATAATCAGTGGTGTGCGGGCTTCATCCAGTAAAACGCTGTCCGCTTCATCCACGACGGCGAAGTGGAGGCCGCGCAGCATCAGTTCGTCTATATCAGTGGTTTTATGTTTACTGGAAGGGTTAAGCAGTTTCTGCGCATGAAGATTAAGCGAGCTGTTTTTACCTTCCAGAATGATACTGTCTTTCAAATAATCAAAAGCCAGTTCATTGTTAGTGCAATAAACAATATCGCAGGCATATTGTGACTGTCGTTCACTGGTTTGCAGCCCCTGAATAATAACACCAACACTAAGCCCCAGCCGTTGATACACCGGCATCATCAGTTCAGCATCGCGCTGTGTTAAGTAATCGTTAACCGTTACAAGATAGGATGGAATGCCTGCAAGAGCTGCAGCAGCAACGGGTAATGTGGCGGTCAGTGTTTTGCCTTCACCTGTCTGCATCTGGCCAATGTTGCCATAGATAATGGCAAGCCCCCCCAGCAACTGGGAATCAAAATGATACATACCCAACTCACGACCAGACACTTCTCGTATAACTGCAAACGCTTTGGTTACTGAAGTGTGAGTGAGTCCTTTCTTCTGCAATACTGATTTAAGAATATGGATTTCGTTGTCCAGTCCTGAATCAGAAAGTGCAGATAAACCAGACTGATAGCTTTTTATTTTCCAGAGGAGAGGGTAGTACATCCAAACCTGAGCCTGAACAGGGCGCAGAACGATTGACGTTATCCAGCGCCAGATTCGTGCTGACATCTGCTGCCCGGGAATGGATTTCTGAGGGCGGTCTAGTGTTGAAGCCGGTCGTCGTTGTGGAAGCTTAAACATCAAACTGCCTCAGGAATAGTCGTCTTATATCTCGATACCACCTCCAGAATAGTGGCTCAGGGTCATGTTCAAAAAGCACATGCAGGCGCTCATCAAAGCGCTGGCGGGGTGCATTTTCAGCTTCAATATCGACCCGGAAGTAACCCTGATAACTTTGCAGTTCATATTCTCGATCTGGAGCAAGAGCGATGAGGCCACCACCTTCAGTTGATAATATATGACTTGGAAGAATGTGGGTTGATGAAGGATGTTGCCTGATAATCTCGGCGTGGTATTCCTGATTTGGAGAAGAGCTAAACTTCAGGGAAACTTGTTTGGTTTGATTCCTGACCTGATCGATATCACTCTCAGAAATCACCGTAGTTAGAGGTAAGTGGTCGTAATTGACGATGTAACCCAGTACATCACCACGTTGAAAGTACTTGCCATCAATGCCTGAACGATCAATAACCACTAACTCACCATCAGTCACTCCGTTAATAGTCAGTGCGCGGATACGTTCTGTGGCTTCCAGGAGTTCATTATTAATAAATTGCACTTCTTGGGAAAGAATGTCGGACTGAGTCCGGTCATCAATTGCAGCCTGGTATCTCAGCCTGGCTTCACTGGCCTGGGCGGTTAACACTTTCTTTCGGGCGATAAGTTCAGGGGCGTCCATAGTGAAAATGGAATCGCCGGCAGATACTTCAGAACCCGTTTCTGCCCACTGCTTTTCAATAAAGCCATTAGCCGGAGCCCGGATGATGGCTTCTTGCGGGATATAAACGACACCTTGGCTATAGGTTTGATAGGGCATCGGGATAATCAGCAATAGTGATAAAACAAGGCCAACGCAGATGCAGGAATATAGGTAAATGGATTTTCTTTTATGCCAGAGCTGAGGGTCAGAGACTGGTTTGGCAATCATTTTGGTAATGGGCGCTAACAAGCTGCTCCAGATAGACCAGCAGGCCAGTAAAACACCAATAAAAAAATACTTGGAAGCAACCAGTAGCGAAATAGCCACCATCACGAACAATCGGTATATGTAGGATAAAACAGAATAACCGACCAGCCAGGTGGATTCTGAACGACTTTGGGTGACCGATTTTAAGCCCTGAACCTTCAACAGGTATTGCTTCACCAGATAACTCACCTGAGCATTCCCTCTGGCGGCAAGGTTGGGTATTTCAAGGTAATCAGCCAGAACATAATAGGCATCGAAGCGCAGCAATGGGTTGCCATTGAAGAGCAGGGTAGAGAAACCGCCAATCAACATCACATTGAAAGCCAGTGCGCGCACGACACCCGGTTCAACACTGACCCAGATTATCATGGCAATAGCTGACATCAGCAGTTCGCCAAGAATACCAACGGCACCCACGAACATTCGTTGATATTTGTTATGAAAAGAAGATGCTGCGGATGCATCAACATAAGGCACTGGAAACATGACCAGTAGCATAACCCCCATCTCGTGTACTTCGCCGCCCCAGCGCTTAACGGCGTAGGCATGCCCTAACTCATGAATGAGTTTTACAAAGGGGTAGACTAGCGCCATCATCAGCAGGTTTTCTGTAGCCAATAAGCGGTCGCTGAGATTTTCTGTCAGGGGTTCCCAGTGAGTGATGGCCAGTACGCCACCCAGTAAAATAATGAATAAAAAGGCAATAGCGCCTAAACGGCTGAAGATGGCTGTGGCAATAGATGATGTTACAGAAAGAAATGCTTCCGGGTCTACCAGTGGTATTCGTATGCTCAGGGGAGATTTAATCTGTTGCAGCCACTTGTTACGGATAACTTGTGATCGTTGTTTTTGTAATTGATCAATATCGGGCAGTTTGTCCGTTTGAATGACGTTAGCTTTGTTGAGCTGGCCCACCAGCTGGATAACCTCATCCTGAGTGGGCAGATTGTCCCCCAGCTCTTCACAGGCTATTTCCCAAATCTGTTGAAGAGTACGAGTGCCATCCATAAGGGCAATTATCTGATAGGCCGCAGGCTTGAAGCGATGGAACTGGCCTGTCACATGATCCTGAAGTACATACCAGACGTTGTCCCGATACACGTGGCGGTGGATATGGGCATGCTTTCTAAGCCGGACTTTAAGGTCTGCCACCTTATACCATGAGCTGCTGAACAGTGATCCTGACATCCGTTACCTCAACCCCACCAGGCCCATAGTTTAAGCTGAAGCCACTCCCGGGTTTCCCTTAGCCAGATGCCGAGAAGATTCCGCTCATCAATAATGATTTTGCCGATGCCTTCCATTCCGGGCTGTATAAGACTCGTGTCGGATAAGAGCTCACCCTCAACGATAAAGTAGGTAGAACCATCCAATGCTTCGGTTAAAGGCGTGACTTTGCTAAGGGTAAAATCAAAAGATGTTTCCGGCAGGGCTGAAAGATGAGCAGTACCTTCTTGTCCAGGCTGAATATCAGCAATTCTATTTTCCGGGACCAACATTTTTATGCGGTATTCATCCAGTTCAGATACCGATAATAAAACCTCTCCTTTGGTGACTGAGCTGCCAAGTCGCTGATCAAGGTCGCCGCTGATAACCAGTCCATCAAAGGGGGCGGTCAGGTTGGCTCTCATTAACTGGCTATTGACCAGCTCCAGTTGCGCTTCAGCCTGTTGAAGCTGTGCCGTGATGATATTGATTTTTGCCCGGTCCCTGAATGCCAGGGCTTCCTGATACTGGCGATTAAGCTTTGCCTGTTCTGATAGCCATTTCAGTTTTTCCAGCCGCAGATCCCGATCATCAAGGCTGATGAGCGTATCTCCGGAATTGACTGTATCACCAGCGCGCGCATGGGTGCTCTCTATATAGCCATCATAAGGTGCCACAATAGCTCGCTGAGCTGAGCTTTCAATTCTGGCCTGGGTTGATAAGCGATAGGTGCCGGTTGCAAAGGTAAAGAATACAGAAAAGACGACTAACAACAGAGCGGCCAGTTTTCTTCCCGGGTAATTTGGCCCTGTAAGTCGTTTAAACTGGGTTTTCCAAGAGTCTACCGCTTTTTGCCACAGTGAAAGATCATTCTGACGTTTGTCGTTCAGAGAAGGGCTGATGAGACTGATAATACTCTGGCAAAGCGCTACCTGTTCATCGGTAAAAGGGTAGGCAGGGCTGGTTTCAAGAACAATGGCACCAGTCACTTTATGGTCGGAATATACAGGTATTGATAATATGCAGGCATCGCCCTGTAGCCCGGACAGTGCTTTATGGGCAAGCGTCAGTGCTGACCCATTGTTTTCTGTTTGGGGGAATCGAATAGGGCGGTCCTGATCGATAGATTCATCCATGACCTGTTCAATGGCACGAACCAGGTTCATTTTTTTGCCAAACTGTGTGTTGTGGGACAGGTACTTCAACGTCGTGTGATGGTTATGGTATTCACCCAGACTGACCCGATCACAATTAAAAAGAGTAGCCAGCTCTGTGACCAGCCCTATGGCTGCTGCAGAATAATTTGGTTCCGATAGCACTCTGGCGAGAATATTGACCCGGTCAGAAGTGCATTTCTGTTGAAAATTCAGCGCGTCAAAGCGGTGCTGATAATCAATAATCTCAAGCCCCGCAGTACTCCATTGAAGCGACGCCATCGCTTTTTGCAATGCTTCCTGAGAGTTGGCTTGCAGTGCAATGGCGACCAATGCTATAGGGCGCTGGTTAGGAAGAGATGGATCATTGGATTGTACCGGGTAGAGGAGAGCAAATGTTTCGCTACTGCTCCCATCACTATGCAGTGTACTGATTTGTGGTTGATCCCAATGGGAGAGTTGGCTGGCCAGTGCTTCCAGCCTTGGGAAATAAGTTGAGCTCTTTTGGCAGGAGGCAACGTTGAAGAGCACGTTATCAGTTTGGACCATGATCAGGCTGCAATGCAGTCCGTCAATCATATAATTCTGACCCAGCAGCCACTCCTTATAATAGTCAGCCGATGTCTGGTGACTCAGCTGGCTATTGTCTTGTCGTATTTTTTCGGAGTCAGAAACTGCTTGTTCATCCATTGGCATTCGCTTCTATACGGCTGATTTTTTTTAGAAACCCATGGTGAAACTAAGGGTATTATTTTGTTAACATTTGCACACTTCTTCTTGAAAGTGCTTGCCATTTATTTTTTAATCAACGGGTAAATAAAATATCAATAAAAAGTAAGTACGTATATACCCTTTCAGGGTGTTCGTCGAAATGTCACCGCTCAAGGAGGGGGTCGTGAACATGTCACCCGGTTTCAAGGCTACGTCTCTGAAAAGGTTTATCCTTACAGTGTCATGGTTAACGATAGTGCCTTTGTATTCTCAGGCTGCTGATTTGCTTGATATTTATAAACAGGCGCTTGATCATGACCCGGTGTATCGGGCAGGGATGTTTGAGCACGAAGCTTCCAAAGAAATATACACGCAGGCTCGTGCGGTTTTATTACCAAGCCTCCAGTTTGAGTACAGCAAAACAAAATCAAAACAGGATATTGTCAGTTCAGACAATACGGTTTATGCAAAAGGCAGTACTTCGTTTCCCACCGATGAGCAAAACCTTTCACTGACCCAATCTATCTACAGCTACAGCAATTGGGCCTACTTCAAACAGGCAAAGGCCGAAGTGAGGAAGGTTGCTGCGGACCTGGAGAATGTGCGCCAGGATCTGGTGATGAGAGTAGCAGCTGCTTATTTTACGGTATTGCGAGAAAGCGACAGTTATCAGGCAATTGACGCTGAAGTAAAGGCGCTTGAGAAACATTTCCAGCTGGTGGATCGGGAATTTGCCAATGGTCTTGCTAATAGCACCGACTTACTGGATGCCGAAGCACGTTACATGCAGGCTCAGGCCGGTCAGATTGAAATAGCGAACAATCTCCATGATGCGCTCCAGGGCTTAAAGGAGATTTCTGGCAAGTTGCCAGATAACTTGAATGCTCTTGGCCAGAATCTGGCTTTGCAACGCCCTGACCCTTCTACGATGAAAAGCTGGGTGGATAATGCTCAGGCAAACAACCCGGCGGTTTTGTCCAGACAGAGTGCTGTCGACGTAGCCTGGCAGGAAGTGCGCCGCCAGAAAGGCGGTCATTATCCAACTTTTGATCTTGTGGTCACCCAGAGCGCCAGGGAAACCGGCGGCTCACTGTTTGGTGGCGGAAGTGAAGTGGATTCCCGGGATGTCCTCTTTCAAATGACCTTGCCAATTTATTCTGGTGGTGCGGTTTCATCAAAAGTGCGTGAGTCCATTAATCGTCATTACAAGGCTCAGGATGAATTAGAGCTGGCACTTCGTCAGGTGGCCCGAGAAGCTCAGGCAGCCTATACGGGGATTGTCAGTTCCATCAGTAAGGTCAATGCATTACAAAAATCCGTGGAAACCTATGAGAAAGCGGCAGAGGGTAAACGCACGGCATTTGAATCTGGCGTGATCTCCAGTGGCAGTGTGCTGGATAGTGAACGGTTGTTGTTTATTGCCAGAAGTGACTTCTCTGCTGCCCGTTACGATTATCTTATGAATCATCTGCGCCTCAAACGAGCGGCGGGTAGCCTCTCTGAAGCGGATATTGTGGGTATAAACCGGTTGTTGAATGGTGTCAGTTTATCAACGGACACAAATGCGTTATTGGCCTTTGGTGGCTGAACTCTAATGTAAGGGAATGAGGTAATAATAAATGAGTGTGCAACTGTTGATTTATGGACAGGTAGAAGCCGTCAATAAAAAACGTCATTCTGACTGGTCTATCAAGGCTGAAAACAATTATGACTTTGCCAAAGAGGTTAACTCAGTACCTTTAATGGCGGTAGAGTTTCCAAAAGCGTCTCAGGACTACGCGATTGTCTTTGCTGGCAAAGACGACGATGTGGTTCCAGTAGTTGTGATGGGCGTTCGTGAAGGTGAAAACGCCTATGTTGATGAAGAGGGGCAATGGCAAGCACCCTATGTGCCTGCGTTTATTCGTCGCTATCCGTTTGTTTTTGCGACCTCTGATGATGGAAAAACGCTGACGTTGTGTCTGGATGAAGCTTATGCCGGTTGTAATCAGGACGGTCGAGGAGAGCGCCTGTTTGATGCAGAAGGTGAACAAACCCAGTACCTTGAGAAAGTTTTGAGCTTTCTGCAGGACTATCAGACTCAGTATCAACGTACCCAGTTGTTTTGCAAAAAATTGAACGAGCTGGGTCTGTTGGAAGAAATGGGGGCGAAATTCACCCTGCCAGGCCAGGAAGAGCGGACCCTGACCGGATTTAAAACCATTAATCGTGAAAAGCTGAAAGGTATTCCTGCTGAAGAACTGTCAGCCCTGATGGCCAATGATGGCCTGGAGTTGATTTACCTGCACCTTCAGTCACTGAATAACCTGAATAAAGTCATTGAGCGACTGCCAAAGCAGGTTATCTCATCCTCTGAGATAGCCGATACTGAAAGCGCAGAAGCAGCAGGTATTCACTAAGGCTAATGTGGCTTTAGTGTTGATGTTGATAGGGCTCTATTAATAGCACGGCTTATGTCGTGCGTTTTGCTGTAAGGGTGTTGTTGATGTCTTTAATTGAAAAAGGACTCCAGTCTTTGACCTGACCACCTGAGACTGGAAACCATTGGATTCAGAACAATAACAAGCGGACCGGCTAATGGATAAGCAAACCCATAACAGCAAATCATCCCCGTCAGGTATTGCTGTATCGGCTCGTAAGGGCTTATTTCCTAAATTAAACCGGTTGTTTGAGAAAATGTTCCGGCAGGAACGGCTGCAGGAGCGTCGTAAAAGGCTGGAAGACTTCTTCACTCTAGAGCAGTTGGAGCCCCGACTGCTGCTTTCAGCCGACCCCATTGCTGCACTGCAGGATAATGCACTCCAATTAGAGCAGGATGCTAAGGTTACACTTCAGGTCGTTATTAATGAAACTGATCAGCAACAATATCTTCGTTTGGTCGACGAAAATAAAACAGTGTTGGGTCAGAAGAAAATCAGTGATATTGCGGCGGGGAGCACTATTACTGTGACGGGGTCAGAAGGTGCGGACAGTTTAACAATTGATCAATCGTTCCTTGATCTGGGTGAGCAGTCTTTTGTGGTTCAGTTTGATGGGCGGGGCGGTAATGATACTGTCGCTGCGGGTGATGATGTCACAGACAGTGCCTGGCAGATTAACGGCGAAAATGAAGGCTCCATGGGCGCTAATGGCATTGTGGAGTTTCTGGATGTCGAAGCGCTTCAGACAAATCAGAAAAATCAGGCCGATGAATCCAGACACGTACTGGCCGCCATTAATGATGATTATCACTGGCTGATTGATAAAGACGAAGATGGTAAAGGTGTTCTGTCGACCCTTGAAGGTGTTGAGGGCAGCATTACACAGACACCGTCGAATACAAAGATCACCTTTTCCGGTTTTGATATTCTGGGTGGCAGTGGTTCAGATTATCTGGATTACAGTCAGAGAGAGACCGGTGTGGACGTTAACCTGGATCTGGAAACAGCCGCTGGTTTTGATGGCATTACCGGGTTTAATACCGTTATTGGCTCCAAAGCCAGCGATACGCTGACAGGCGATGGCAACGACAACCTGTTCATTGTCGGTGCTGGCGATAAGGTCGAGGGTAATGGTGGTTTTGATACGGTGCTCTTTGATCAGGTTGATGGTGACCTGAAGCTTAATGCATCCACAGAGGGGGATGCGGGAGATGCAGTCAACGTTTTTGAATACGAAACAGGAACCTGGGCGAAGGATGGCAGTGACTGGTCGTTTACATCCAGTGGCAAGCTGGAAGCAAAGGATGTAGATCTGCTGGCGGCGAGAGGTGATGACAGCAATAACCGCTTTGATTTTTCCGCTGCGACGGTTGAGGTTTATCTCGATGGTGGCAGCGGTGATGATACGCTGATTGGTGGCAGCAAAAATGACCTGTTGATCGGTGGAGCAGGTGCTGATCAGATTACAGGTGGTGATGGTTACGATCAGCTGATTGAAGTCCGGGCTGCTGACTTCAAGCTGGAAAATAACACGCTGACGATTGGTAATGACGGTTTAGATACTCTGGAGGGTATTGAATCCGTTTACCTTAAAGCGATCTCCAAAGCGGGAGATGTTTCAGGTTATAGACTGGATGCAAGGAATGCGAAGCACGAAGCAGACCTTGACCCTGCCCATGCAGATTATGATGCAGCCGCACATCGAGAGTACGACATTACCCTGGTCGGTACCGGGCTGGATGATGAACTTTATGCATCCTCCTATGGCGATACTCTGAGCGGCCTTGGCGGTGCAGATACCATCACCGGTGGTTCTGGTCAGGATACCCTCGAAGAAGATTTTGCCGGACGAGCTTCGATATCAGATGCATCCGGGAGTTATGAGCTTGATCTGGCTCAGGGGGCCTCTGAGGTTTGGGTATTTGATATTCCTACCGGCAAAACCAGTACCGGTTTTACGTTATCTATTTCAACATCTGATGGTACTTTTAACACTGACACCATTGCCTGGGATGCAGACGGTTGGGATATTGTTCGATCTATTGAAAAGGCACTGAACATACCGTTTGGCCAGATTGCTGTCAGTAAGACCGTTGATGGCAAGTGGCAGCTTGAATTCACCGGTTTGTATGCGGGAACGGGAATAGCCTCGGCAATCTCTGACAGTGAAAGTGCCAATATCGTTTCGATTACAACGAACGGTAATAAATCGGTTGATACCCTGAATAGCTTTGACAGTAATGACACATTGAAACTGTCAGGGAGTGAATTAGTAGACCATGTTGATCTATCTGCTTTTTCAGGAAAGTCAGAAATCACCACGTTTGGCGGCAATGATATCATTACCGGCACCCAGGGCATAAACATCATCAATGCCGGTAAAGGCAATGACTCTATTTTTGTTACCTCAATCAGCGCCGACTCCATTGATGGTGGCGAAGGTTACGACACCATTGTCGCTGATGTGAGTAATGTGGCTGATGCGGCCAGTGGCTATACCCTTGATCTTGACAATAGTCAGTTAATGCTGGGGGCAACGATTCTTTCGCATCAGGGCTTTGAATCGTCGGCGCTGATTGGTGGTGCTGGAAATGATATGCTGATTGCTGATGGCTTTCATGGAGTGTCCGCCAGTACCAGCCTTGACAGTATTGCCGGATGGAATGGACTTTCTGATCATACTCTGAGGCTGACTCTGGAAGATGGCAGCACAATTCTTGATATCGATGTCAGCTCCTCCTCAACCTTGCAGGAATTAATTGATCTCATCAATGCTGCAGACGACAGAGATAGTGATAATCCCTTAATCAGTTTTGATCAGGCTTCTGCAGAACTGACTTTTAATGGGCTGTCAACGCTGGGTGTGGCTGGCACTGACACCAGTATCCTTACGGTTTTAGGCTTTACTTCTGGCACTTCTGGTACGGTTATTAAAGGCGTGAGTTTAAGTCTGCTGGCATCTCTTCAACTGACCAGTCAGAAGGGGAGTGGAGGTCAGGATAAATATACCGGCTCTAAGGGGACGGATTTCTTTATCATTGATTCCGAAGACCTTGAAGTGGATGGGAAGGATGGTCGGGATATTCTGTCTGCTGAAACGACCAGCTTATATACAACACTGGTGATAGAAGACGATAAACTGACCTGGTCAGGTCAGGATGTTGACCCAACCGATTCGACTCAAACCATTGATGTTTCATCCTCCGTTACGCTAGGTAATCTGGAAGCTGCTGAACTGCTTGCTATAGACGGAGCAGAGTTGCTGGATGGAAGCAGTGCCACACTGGATCTGGTTCTGGATGCTGCCACTTCAACGGCCACCTTGAAAGGCAGCTCTGGTGATAATGAAATTCGTCTCAGTGTGGATGGCCGGTCTGATGTAAACACTGACAAAGTCACCGTTGAACTTAATGATAATACCAATACGAATGAGGTTGTCTTTTACGGCAGCAGTGCTGACTTTACGGTCAGTGATTTTGGCTGGGCAACCATTACCGGTGGCAACTACGTTGCGGTTAAAGAGAGCAGCAATGATCTCACCATTAATAGTGATCTGATCTGGACGGGGGGGGATCTTAAATTCCGTGCATTGAATGGCAAGATTACTGTTAATGGGAGCATTCAAACTGATAACAGTAGTTCGACAGATCGCGCCGGTAATATTACCTTTGCTGCCCGCATTGTTGAGATAAACAACAATGTCACAGCGGTTGGCCAAAACACGGCAAGCAGCGGTGATATCACCATTGAAGCCATTGATGGTCGTAACCTGATATACGGTAGCCTAGAACAGGGTGCTGCATCGATATTGGCGGCACTGCCCGTGTACTATAACGTCGACCTGCAATCAGCCACGGTAACCATCGGTGATGTGACGATTCAGGGTAAAGATATCAATATTCTTGCCCGCGCGGAGTCGAACCCTGACAGGGATATGAATAACGACGATGGGGTTTTTGGTGAAAATATTCCCATCATTGATGATCTGGCAAACGAAGTTGAAGATTTCAAACTGATTGCTGGTGTCAGTCGCTCCGATGTGACCAGCAAAATTACCATCTCCAGTGGTGCCACCCTCAAGGGTGATAACATCACCATCCATGCCAACTCCATCGCCAGAGTCAATGCTTCACCCATTTCCATAGGTCTTGCGGTGGCTGTCGGGGTGCTGGATACCGACGCCGTGATCGATATTCAGGGAACACTGGACGCTGAAGGTAATATCAGTATTACTGGTCAGGCAGATAATTACCTGAATATTGACGCTGAGCCATTGTTTGGCCTGAAGGGCTTTGCCGGCAGTGTTGCTGTGGGTGTGCTGAATTCAAACTCCCAGGTGATAGTGAACAGCGGCAGTAGCATTACCGCAGGTGGAAACCTGACAGTTAAGGCGGCAACGGTGGATTACAGCCTGGTGTCTGCTGCCAGTGAGGCGGGTAATTCAGGCAAGGCCGCAGCCAGTGTCGCGGTCCAGGTTGAAAGTGGTCATACCGAAGCCGTGCTTGCCGGTGATGTTCTGGTTAATGGGGATGTGATTGTAGAAGCGGCCCAGCAACAGGCGGAGCTGAATCCGACCAGTTCTGAAGCCATTGTTGATCGTGTGCCCAGTGTTCTTGATAAGTATGAAGATGCCGCGAAACAGAAGGTTGCCTTTAATAAAAAAGTACCCTTAGGCAAGTGGCTACAGAAAAAGGTTAAGCCCAGCGATCGTCTCAAGCCGACAAAAGCCACCGTCGGTATTGCTTTTGTGTATGCAGAAGACAGTAACCAGGTGCATGCTTATCTTGGTCAGGACAGTACTGACAGTGATATTAATGTAGGCGGCAGCCTTGACTTACAGGCAACCGCCGAGAGTCGTCTGTTAACTGCAACATCTTCTACGTCCAGTACACCATCTCAATTAAGTCAGGTAGAAGGTACGGCAGGAACTGATACCAGCAGTGGCGAGTTTAAGCAGGTTCCGTTTGGTGCTGCTGTCTCGGTTACCATTGCGTCATTAGATAACAATGCCCAGGCACAGGTTCGGGGCAATACTGAGCTTGATGCACTGGATGCCATTAATGTTAATGCAACGGCTCAAAACTTAACCGGCCTGATTGCGCCGGATACCACTATAAAATACGTAAAACCCAAGTTGGTTGATAAGTCTGAAATCGGTGGAAACTATGGCATTGATAATGGTGACCTGATTCGATTTGATAATTCGGATTATCAGTGGGGAGCTACAGGTACACCACCAGATATTGGTTATTTTGGTGCTGTTTACAAGTTTAAGGGTCTTGATGGCAGCTCTCTCACTCTGGCTACAGAGAATTTCAGTGATGGAACCCGCTGGGAATTGTTAGGGAATCAATATAGCAGTCTTCCCTATCAATTCTTTGGCGGTGATTCTGACTTGTATTTGCTGGATAACGATATCAAATCAGAAGCCGCCGGAGCGAAAACGTCTCTTGCACTGAATTTCTCATATCTGGATTCAAAACAAACAGCGAATGCCCTGGTTAAAGGGCTGGTGAAGATTAACCAGAAAGCTGACTTTATCAGTGCTTTTGATTCATTCAGTGATGCACCCGATGCTTCTGCTTCACGTAATCTCTCTATTACCTCAAATACCAATAATCAATCAGTAGACTGGGTGGGTAATAAAACTGCTACAACGTCGTCTATTGAAAAAATCAATAATCTCTACAAACTGCTTGGCGCTTCAGAGAGTGGTAACGGTGTCGGTGCCAGTGTCTTCCTGAATAATATCACCAATACCAGCACGGCTATGATAGAGACGGGTGCTGACATTTATGCAGATAAGGTCTCCGTTAAGGCGGATAGCGATGTTTTTGCCGTGAATCTCGGGTACGCCGGCGGTTCAGGTACAGCCAGCCTGGGAATTGCTGGCCTCTATATGCAGAACACCATTGATAGCACAACCATTGCCCTGATTCAGTCTGGAGTCACTTTGGTTGCTGGCGCAGATGATGGGGATGTCAGCGTTGAACGACTGTCGGTTGTTGCTGATAACCGGGTTGATCTGATTGTTGCAGCAGGCGCGATGGGTAGTGCAGGCAAGCTGGGTGTGGGTGCGTCAGCGGCGGTCAGTGATATCACCAAAGTAACTAAGGCTTTGGTGGGTTCTGAAGACAATATGACCGAAGCGGGCTCAGTGGTCGTTAATGGTGACGCGCGTATTGCAGCGGACAGCGGAGGCCTGATTATTGGTACAGCGCTCAGTGCTTCCTGGGCAACCGGTAAGGTGACACCATCAGGTGGAGAAACGCCTAAGACAGAAAACACACCTTATGGTATCAGCGCAGCAGGTGCGTTCATTTTTAACACGATAAATAGCACTACTGCTGCCGGTATTCTGAATCTCTCCAGTTTCAATGCACAGAATCTTTCCCTGAAAGCCACGGAAAGCAGCGGTGTGTTTGCCTTCCCAATTACCTATGCCAGCGCCAGCGCTAACAAGGTTGCCCTGGCTGCTGCTGGCATTGGCTTAATGAACGATGCGACATTTACTGTGAGCTCCGGTATTACCAATGTTGGATCGGTGAATCTGACAACGCTGGATGTGCTGGCGAAAAACGACAGTATTGTGATTACCAGTTCAGTGGCTGCTTCCATCGCCGGTATTGCTAAGTCTTCAGTGGAAAGCAACTCCAGCAGTATAGCCCTGACAGGAAACGTGTCGGTCAACAATGTGACGGCGGATATCGATGCCTATCTTATTGATGTCGATGATCTAACGGTCACCGGTAAAAACGGTAGCGATGTTGCTGTCAGTATAGAGGCAAAAGATGAATCAGAGGTTTATGCCGTTGCCCTGGGTGTCGCCTATGCCGGTAACGGTGCTGTCAGTGCGACGATTGCTGAAAATAACATTAATAGCGACATAGATGCCCTGATCAGCGGTACCGACCTAACCGTTGAAACCGGAAAGATTAAGCATCAGGCAAAAAGTGAGGCAGATATGGTATCTGTCGCACTGGGTGCATCGTTTGCAGAAGACTCCAAACCGGACTTTGACACCAAAGTAGGGATTGCCGTTGGTGCGGCCATCAGCAATAACATGGTGCGCATGAACACACGTGCCCGCGTTATGAGCGACAGTGTGATTACACTGCCTGCCAGGCACCTTGATGACGCTCGTCTGGACATTGTCGCTGATAATGAAACCGATATTACTGCCGTTGTGGTTGGTGCCGCTATTGGGTCTCAAACCGGTGCGGATACAACCGTCACGTTAACCGGCTCCGGTGCTGAGGCGAACAACAAAGTCTATGGCGACACCGAAGCGCTGGTTGATGGTTCAATCATTAAACAGGCTACTTCCAATCAGGGCGCTTCAGACGAAGCGATCGGTGTGTTTCTGGATGCGGATGTCGATGGTTCGGTGACGGGTGTGGTTGTCGCTGCTAACCTGGCTTATGGCAGTGCCACGACAGGTGCTGGTGTAGTGGGAGGTATTGGCGTCAGCCTTGCTGAGAACACCATTGGTGGTGATCCGGACAATGGCGACAATGCCAACAGTTTACGAGCAGTCATTAATAACTCGGATATAGACATCACTGGTGAAGTCAGTACGAACGCAGAAAGCACTCAGAATATTTCATCGGTGATTACCGCTGCTTCTGTGGCTGTCGCCAAATCGGAGTCTGGTATTGGGGCTGGGCTTAGTGGTGTAGGTGCTGATGCCAAAAACACGGTGAAGGTTGATATTGACTCGGGTGTTAAGGCCAGCACAGATGGGCATACACTCCTGGCTGATAAACTCACCATTGACGCTAAAGACGACTCAGACATTTTAAGTACCGTTGTCGGTGCAACCATTGCCGGTGCCTATTCCGGAACATCCAGTACTGGCACATTGAGTATTGGTGTCTCTCTTGCAAAAAATGAGGTGAATACCAATACCAAAGCGATTATCGATAACGTTGATGTAGGTTCCTCAAGTCGTAAAACTGGTTCTGTTTCATTGAGTGCGTCATCCAACGCTGAGATCACTGCCACTTCAGTGTCGGCCTCACTGTCAGCCAGTTACTCCTCTGCATCGGGCGGCTCTGCGGCATTAAGTGGTGGTGGTGCTTCCTCAAATAATACGATTCTTGGGAATACGTCCGCTGTTGTCCGTAGCAGCGACCTCAAGAGCAATGCTGATCTTTCCGTTATTGCTGCCAATACATCAACCATTGATGCTTCAGTTGTGGCGGCTTCCGTTGCCGCTGCTGCAGATACCAGTAGTGGAAGTCTGGGTGTTTCCATCGGAGCCGCAGTCACCAGTAACCAGATTGGTGCTGAAAATGATCCTCTGGGAGTGAAGGCGTATCTGGAAAACTCGCAAGTGGATACCGCTGGTAATCTGACCTTTTCTGCGACCGGTGATATGACCATCAAAGCAGATGCCGGCGCGGGTTCTGGTGCTGTATCAGGCAGCACTGGAGGCGCAGGTCTTTCTGCCAGTGGTGCGGGGGCAAAAGCCAGCAACAGTGGTTACGCGGATGTACTGGCTTACATTGATAATACGACAGCGACTGACGGCCATTCGATTTTTGCCGGGGCGGTCAGCATTACTGCGAAGGATGACAGCGAAATAACCAGCAAAGCGGTAGGTGCATCTCTTGGTGTCAGCTATGCGCCATCCAGTGCAACCGGTGCGGTCAGTATTGGTGTATCACTGGCGGAAAATGACCTGGATATCAATACAGCTGCCCGTATTGCCGGTGTCAGTGGCGGTTCTGCAGAACGTAAGCTTGGCAGTATTACCTTGTCAGCAGACTCAACAGCGACTATTGATTCTACCTCTGTCGCTGCATCTCTGGCAGGGACCTATGGTTCATCTGGATCGTTGTCCCTGAGTGGGGGAGGTGCATCATCCAATAACACCATTAACGGTGCTACCGAAGCCACTATAAATGGCAGTAACCTGTTCAGTAACTCAGATGTATCGGTGACTGCATCCAACACATCGGCCATCAATGCAACAGTGGTTGCTGCATCCATAGCGGCATCAGGAAACAGTGGTAGCAGCAGTGCAGCTGTGTCCATCGGTGCAGCGCTGACCAGTAATGCGATTGGCAACAGTCAAAGTGACCGCCATGGTGTTCTTGCTTATCTGAAAGATACCAGTATTGATGCTGACGGTGGTTTAACCCTGTCCGCCACTGGTGATATGACCATTAATGCCAACAGTGGTGCTGGTTCTGCAGCGGTAACCGGCAGTAGTCAGGCTGCCATTGCCGGCAGTGGTTCTGGTGCCAGTGCTGAAAATTCCATCTTTGGCCAGGTTGCGTCGTTTATCGATAATACGCCAACCGGCCAGGCCACTGTCAGCAGTGATCGGATTATGGTGGGCGACCTGAGCCTGACAGGCACCAATACCTCAAAAATCATCAGTACGGCGGTAGGTGCTTCGCTTGCGGGCAGTTATGCCGCGGGTTCAGGTTCTGCCGGGATCACAGTTGGAGTTTCTCTGGCTGAAAACAAGGTTGATATTGATACAGTGGCCAGGCTTGACCATGTGAATGGAGGTAAGGAAGATCAATTAAACGGTAGTGTGTCTCTGTCTGCTTCATCCGATAACACCATCATGGCACATTCCGTTGCCGCTTCTCTGGCTGCTACGTTTGGCTCTTCTGGCGCAATCTCTCTGAGTGGCGGCGGAGCCTATGCTGGCAATACCATTGGTGGCTCAACCGAAGCCCTGGTTGAAAGCAGTGACCTGTTCAGCAATGGCGACGTTTCCATTAAAGCGACCAATAAGTCGGATATAGATTCAACGACAGTAGCTGTTTCTGCGGCTGTTGCGGCAGACTCCGGCAGTGGCAGTGCTGGTATTTCCATTGGTGCAGCCATCACCGAAAACACTATTGGTACGAGTTATGATCGCCTCAGAGTCAAAGCTCTTCTGGATGATAGCGCTCTGACCATTGATGGTGATCTGAATATTGATGCGACGAATGACATGACCGTCGATGCTGAAGTTGGAGCGGGTTCGGCAGCTGTTGTGGTTAGCACTAATGGCTCGGGTCTCGCTGGTAGTGGCTCCGGAGTTGGTGCGACCAATAAGATTTATGGTGAGACGCTGGCCTGGATTGATCACAGCAGAGATATCAATGCAGGCAAAATAACAGTTAATGCCATTAACAATGCGTCCATCACATCTGTAGCGGCTTCTGCGAGCCTTGCCTTTGGTCTTGCACCCAGTGGTGGCAGCGTATCGCTTGCTGTAGCGGCTTCGGTTGCAGAGAACACTATTGATTCGATCGCAGGAGCCAAGGCTACAGGTCAAAATACTGGCAGGCCCAAATTCCTCTCTGAGTCCCTGGCTGTTAATGCAACCGATACGTCTACTGTTGATGCCCAGGTCGTCGGCGTTTCTTTAGGGGCAGCGGTTGGTGAGTCATTTGGTGGTACGCTGACCGTTGGCGCGGTGGAAGCTATTAACACCGTTGCTAATCAAATTTACGCAAATGTTGAATATCTGGATATTCAAGCCAGAAATGGCGGTGTGACCGTTGGTTCCCATGAAGGTACAACTGTTACCTTAAAGGCTGAAGCGGCTTCTGTTGCCATTGCTGGTGGTAAAGTTGGTGTCTCACTCGCCGGTGCCGGTGTAAAAGGTACCAATACAATAAACAACAGTAGTCAGGCATTAATCAGTGATTCAAAAATCACATTGGTTCCCCGTTCTGATTATGCAGGTTCAAGCCTGACTGATGAGCTGTTGGAAAGTGACCTGGTTGAATTTGCCGATGGCGTCTATCGCTATATTGGCAGTGATCTTGATCTTTCTCCTGATTTCGAGTCAGACGGCTACAAGTACGATGAAAATGGCAGTCGTGTAGGCGTGGCACAAACATCGGTAGAGAGTGGTGAGCAGTTCTACTTTATCGATGGTACTTATCGCAATAATGGCGCAACAGAGCTTTCGCTGGAGAAAGCCATTGCTGTAGCCGCTGCGCTGCGTGCTGAAGCGTTAGCATCAGAAGCGGGTAGATATGAAAGCCTTGCCAGCACAGCTCAGAGTAATGCGGATGCTGCCCAGGCATCGGCAGATGCGGCCCAGACTGAAGCAGATCGACTGGCTGCCCTTGCTGATACTGCGGTAGAAGCATCATTAAATGCCAGTACATCGAACGCGGTAGCAAAAGCCGAAGCGGCAGAGCTAGCCGTTGCTGCATGGCAGACCGAGCTTGAAAATGTAGTGAAGCTTCAGGAAACCGCTGACCAGCTTCAGGAAGAGGCCGATGTCTGGAATGCCATCTCTACATCAGCCAGATCGGCAGCAGATGATGCCCAGTCACTGGCAGAGAGTGCCGCTGCTGAGGCGGGGCTGGATGCTGCGGGAGTGTCAGCACTCAAACCGGATTGGTCACTGTTAGATCTTGACGAAGTTAAACGTACAACACCGGCAGATGACTGGATGTTGGTTTATGCCAATGCAGATTATGGCGATCAGGATGTTTCTGTTACCGCGGTTAATAATGCTGCTATTACCTCTGTCGTTGGAGCTGCCAGTGGCTCTGTGGGAGCCGGAAAGGGGGGTGCGGCAGCAGCCATCGGTGTAACGCTGTCCGAAAACACCATCGGATCCAATCATATTACCTCTGCCTACATTGAAGATTCGCAGATAACTTCACTCAACGACATTGTTGTTAATGCACAGTCACTGTCGACTATCGACAGCACCGTTTATGGTGCGGGTGTTGCCGTTGCCGCCGGTAAGTTTGCGATCGCTGGTGCTGGCGTTGGCATTGATCTTGACAATACCATCGGTGGCAGCACCTCTGCTTATGTCAATAACTCCGCCATGGTGGCTGGTAATGATATTTCCATCACTGCTGATGCTGATGGTCAGGTGGTTAAAGCGGATGCCGTTGCTGCTGCCATATCAGCAGCTATTGGACTGGGTGGCTCCTTTTCCATCTCCGCAACGGATATTGATAACACCATGGCTATGGCCGTGAGTGCCTGGCTGAATGTAGACGACAGCGAAAGTATTGCTAATCAGGATTACCGGGTATTTGCCGGCAACGATATTGAGGTTGCCAGCCATGCCAATGCCCTGATGAAAAATGTTGATGCGACAGCGGTGACCTTCAGTGCCGGTCTGGCCGGTGCCAGCGGAGGTGGTGTGGATATCACTAACCTGGTCAATAATCAGGTAAATGCAACCATCAGTGGCAGTGATAATAGCAGTGCTGTGATTGGCTCTATGGGGGATATCAATCTTAAAGCCAGTGAAGCGACCGATTTAAGCATCAATGTGACCAATGTGGCACTCAGTGCCAGCATTGGTGGCGCTCTTGGTATTGCCCTGGTTCGTAATGATGTCCGCAGCTCGATTTCCAGCAAGGTCAAAGATACTTCGCTGGAAGCCCAGAATATTTATATCGATGCCCAGGCGGATAATAACATCCATAAGACACAAGCCTTTGGTTTTGCTGCGGCGCTTGCGGCTGCCAGCGCTAATCGTGCCGATGTCGATATCACCACCACGGTGTCAGCCGTAACAGAGTCAGCCAAACTGACTGCGGTTGATGACGTTGTTATTAATGCCAATGCCACCAATTATGCCCGTGCCGATGCCAGTGGTGGTGCTGCCGGCGCGGTTGCTGCCGGTGCCATGATTGCAGATATTGAGCAGGGTAACGATGGTTCTGACGATGTGCTGGTGGAAATCGGTGATGGCTCACAACTGGGTGCTGCCAGTATTACGGTAAAAGCGTCCGGTAATGATGACCTTCTGCCAGAAACCATTGCGGCCTCCGGTGGCTATGTTGCTGGTGCTGGTGCAGAGAGTAATGTCACCAGTTACCAGGCTGTCGTCGCCAATATTGGTAAGGGTGTTGTGATTGAGGCAGATCAGTTTGACCTGAGCAGTATGCTCGATCAAACCGTCGATGCCAGTGCAGATGCCTTCACGGTGGCGTTAGCCTCTGGTGCCGGTGCCGGACTGAATATCATTATTAATAGTTACGCGGATGTGAATATTGGTGCCAGCACCGGCCTGCCGGGTTCTGATAATCCTTCATCCATTACCGCTCATGATATCAATATTAATGCCCTGAATCGCTTTGATAAATCACGGTTCAGTAACGGTAAATCCCTGAGAACCGGTTCTGGTAATATTGTGGGTGTCAATGTGATGGTGAGCCAGGCCATCCTGAACAATCAGGCGCGTATAAACCTGACCGATGATGTGCAACTGGTGGCAGAAGGCAGCTACGACGATAAAGCTTCCCTTCGTATTGAAGCCCGGAATGACATCACTACTGTTGATAGCATTACACTGGAAACCGTCAGTGCCGTAGGTGGCATCAATGCTGCGACCAGCAAGGTAGAAGCCAATTCTGATGCCAGGGTGAATATCGATGGTGCGGTGATAGAAAACGTCACGGGCAAAGTATTTGTGACCGCGAAAACGGATTCCGAGAATCGGGCCAGTGCCGATATTCTTGCGGTTTCCGGACTGTCCAGTGCGGCTACCGGTGTTGCGATTGCTACAACGAATGCTCGAAATAATGTCAGCATTGCCAATGCCACTATGAAGGCTGGAGACGTCTATCTCTATGCTGGTAAGAGTAGCCAGGGTGTGCTGAATATTCTTGAGAGCAGTGCCAATGTCGAACTGACATCAGTCTCTACCTCTGCCAATGTAGCAGTGCCGGTTCCAGATGCCGACATCACCGAAACCAATACCATCACTTTGGGTAACAACGCTGATATCAAGTCGATGACGGATATCACCATTGAAGCCCGTGAAGGTATCGGTGGTAGTGAGCGGGCGAAAGAGTCGGGGCTGACACTGTCTATATCCGGAGTTCCTTACGGTGTGGATATTGACCGTGAGGGTTCTGTCACTTCCAACAACCAGTTCTCGGTTGCAGATTCTGCCAAGGTGACAGCGGGCGTTAATAATAAAACCTTTCTGCAGATTCGTCCTGTGGCTGAGATACAAAGCATCCTTAACGACAGTAGTAAAGTCAGTGCTGATGGTGTCATCAATATCGATGCGCTGACCGATGACGATAAAAAACTGTTGTTTGGTGTAGATAATGCGCAAGGTGAAGTGGTTATTCCAGAATTGCCAGAGGATGTGGTGTATATGATGGAGGAGCTTGCGCTCAGCACCATCAACTTCCTGGTAACTCAGGATACAGTGATTGAGCACAACGGCAGTTATTACCAGTACACCCCTCAGAACAGCGCTGAAATCGACCTGCAGCAGGAAAATTACAGTAACAAAAATCGCTGGACCAAGTTGAATCTGACATTGGCGCAGATTGAATCTCTGGGCTACCCGATTTACGAAAGCTCTATTACTGAGGCTCTTGCCAGCGCCATGACCGGTGAGTTCTTCGTGGTTAAACCCAGAGAGCTGGATTCACCTACCCTGACGTTTACCAATTTAAGTACGGTGCTGTTTGAGCAAAAGGCTCAGGTAGAGAGTTGGATTCGTGATCACAGTACGAACACTGAAGCCATTGCCCGCTATCAGATTCAACTGGAAGAGATCAATAATAAAATTGATGAGCTTGGGCTGTCTGATTATGTCCATACTGTGGATGCAGGTCAGATTGTTAAGGCACCAGACGGCAATTACTATCAGAGCAAAATCAAACAGGAAAGCATTCTTGAGTTAGCGGACTATTCCGACACTACGTTGTGGCAGAAAACCAACTTAACGTCGGGTGCCTGGGATTATACCGATACTGCCCGCGCCACCAGTAAAGTTTACAATCAGGCACTGGATATCCTGATGGTAGACCTGCCGGATGTTTATGCAGCTCCCGGTTCCGTCTATCTGCAGATTGATGGCAAAAGCGCTGAATCTCTGGCTGCTCTGGACAATATGGACAACCTCCATGCCCGGGAAGGCGCAACCATTCAGATCGTTAATAGCACACCATTTGCCTTGCGTGTGAATGACGCCATTGTTCAAGACTCCCAGCGGATTGAAATGGTGGGTGGTTCCCTCAAAACCTATACGCCGGGTGCCGTTCAGATTAATTATAAGGATGTTAATTCCATTGCCATCCGTGGTGGTACTCAGTCCACCGATGGCCAGGGCGACAATTCTGACTCACTGAATGAAATTATTATTTATCAGGACAGTGACCCGCAGTTTATTAAAGATGCTTACGGAAATTTCACACTGCCTGAAATCCCTCAAGGGATGTACATTCAGGGTAATGTGGTGAATGAAAACGGTGGTGCCTATATCAATAACCGGGAAGGTTCTATTGAAGTCTCTACCCAGATTCGTGCTGAGACCGTCAATGTCTTTGCCGCTGGTGATTTCTCTCTGAACTCGGATGCGTGGTTTCATACCAATAAAGATCCACGCCAGTATATTAATTACCAGTTGATGCGTAACTTTGTTTACAACAAAGAAGGCAATTCGCGTTCTTATCAGACAGGCTTAAGTAATACCTCGCTGATCTACACAATGTTTAAGGCTAAATACAACGAACTGACCACCAATATCAATGTCGATAACTCCCAGATTGTCTCCATGGGCAAAATCACTCTGACCGCCCGTTACCTGAATATCAATGGGCTGATTCAGAGTGGGGTGAATACGGTTTATCTGGAGATTGATGAAAACTTCCGTGGTGGATCTAAAAATGTCGACCTGACCAATAAGAAAGGTCAGGCCATTGCGGGTGTCAGCTTTGCCAATCCGAACGACAGCAGTAATGTCAAAGTACCTGTCGATGGATACTGGGATGCTGTACGAAAGGCAATCATTATTGAAGACATTGTGCCTGCCGGTGGCGAAGTCGTGATTTCCGGTCAGATTATCAGCACAGGTAATGGACGTATTGTGGCGGCCAGTGGTTATGCTTCTGTCAATATCAACAATAACAGCGGTTATGAGCTGGTTATGAACGATATCGATAACCGTCAATATCGCGAAGGCAAGATCACCATCATTGACAGTAAGCAGCTGACCAGGGATGAGTACCAATACAATGGTTCTGGCGCAATTCACACGAAGTACACTGGCACATTGATTCCTGCCACCGGCAATGACATCGCCAGAATTGAATATGCGCAACAGAGCACCAGCAATGGCGATGCGGATTCTTTTGCTTATAAAGTTGCTGCCGGTTCACGCTATGTATGGACAGAAGGCCAGAGCAAAACCAAAACAACGGTCCGTAAGTACGAGAAGAAGAGCTTTAACCTGTTTGGTGATAACTCGTTTGGCGACTGGCTGGTTAAGGATAAGAGCTATAAGTGGGAAACCATTGAGTTCACTGATAAGAAACCACTGCTTGAATCCGAGTCGGTGCTGCTACCAATTGAAGGGGCTGAGTCTGCAGATTATAAGGTGACTTATATTCAGACTGAGGGTGATCCTAATGTTTATGACTTTGATCGTGAATCCTGGACAACAGGTGGCGGATGGCTCCGCAAAAAAACGGTACACACCAAGATTACTGTGGTTGAGGGGCTGAAAGATTATTACACCCATTCTCTGAAAGCAGACTACGACATCGCCATTGATTTCCTCAGTGGTAATAGCCAGCCGGATGTGAATATTACCAGTAAGGGTAATATTACCCTGTCCGGTAAGATCAAAATGGCTGACGAAGGCAGCTTAAATATCCTGTCTACCAATGGTGCTATTACCATGAGTGACGGTGTTTATGCCCTGACTTCTCAGGCAGATATTGAAGCGAAAGGCACTGTCCGTGTGATTCTGGAGGGCAATACTACAGATAAAGGTCACCGCGTAGTGTCTAATACTGGCAGTGTCTATCTTGGTGTTGTGCAGGATGATAATCCCGGGGAAGGGAAGAGTAGTTCAAACAAGCTGTACATCGATGAAATCTCTGCTCGCCATACTGTCGAAATCAATGCCGGTGGCGGCATCTTCAAAGCCAGTGGCGGTGAAACGGTCTCTATTTCTGCCAATGTCATTGAGCTTCTGGCACTTGGTGGTGATATTGGGCACCTGACCATTGATTCAGCCACCCGAAATGATGCGGGTTACATCACTGTTGAGGCTCAGGGCAATGTTGCATTGACTGAGCACGCTGGTGATATGAACGTGAACCAGATTATTGCCGCAAAAGTCGATGGTGTTGGCAGTTCACCTTATGGTGTACAGCTGACCACCAACAGTGGTGATATTCTGGATGCCAATGATGATGAAGTGCGTGCCTCCAGTCTCGATACCTCTGCTGCCCAGCAGTTTTATGCGGAATCTCAGGTGACCAATGAAGCGGATGCAGTGACTGAACTGTATCACCAGTACTGGAATATCCTCCGAGATAATGGCTCAGTGGGCTATCTGTCCGATGTTACTGCGTACGACAAATACAATGATTTGTTTGAACAGCTTTTTGGCGATGAACTGGCAGATGCACAGAGTCGTATTGCAGCATTGAATAGCAGCCTGACGGTTGCCTCTGAATACGATATGGCCTTTGATCAGCTTTCTGTCTGGAAAGCGACGGATGTCAGCTCTGCTGCTGGTATTATTAGTGAATTCGGAAGCCGTATTCAGCAACAGGTAAACAGCAATCGACCTGTATTTGAAAGTATTCTTTCTCCGGGCATTGTTGCGAAGCTCTACCCGGATACCCCGATTATTGGTGGCGCAGGAAATACCGGGTCAGCAGAATCAGCCAATATCCAGACACTGGTCAGTGGTAGCGCAATTATCCTTAACGCTTCTGGCGGATTAGGCCAGACCGGTGACCGTATCACCATTGATATGAGCGGTGGTGTTGTTGCCTTGGAGGAGCGTGAGAAAGAGATCCTCGCCCAGGCGACAGGCAGTGATGTCGTCGCCACGGATTATGTCTTCTATGTATACACTGGTACGGCGGGTGATATCTCCCAGCTAGATATCAATTACAATGATGGTAACTGGACAGAAATCAGCAGCCTGGATGCATCCGCTAATGGTTTCACCTCAGTAACTTATGGTGACTATGTTCAGGTAGACCAGGACGGAGTACCCGTTCTTTATCAATACACGGGCACCAGTGACTCGATTGAACTTACCCAGGAAAACTTTGACGACACCGGCTCTCCATGGCAGCTCGTCAGTGTGACCAGTGTTGCGCCTGCCAGTGTGTTCAACCTGAACTCTGGCGATCTGGTGATGCAGCTGAACTCAGTCACGATTCAGCTGTGGGATGACTTGAACCTTCAAGGCGATGTTAACCTGACGGCACAAGCCGGAGAGGGCATTGCCATCGAACATGGCGGTGCACTGTCCATTGATCACATTGTAGGTGCAAGCTGGGTGCGACTGAACGTTGCCGGAGCATTGATTGACAGCGGTGAGCACAATACTGCTGCCCTGGTCAGTGCTGGCGACCTTGTTCTGATTACTAGTGGAAATATTCATTCCCAGGGTGATGGAGGGTTCCGTGTTCAGGTAGCGGAGTCTGCAAAACTGAGTGTCGATACCGTGGGTTCTGTTGATATCTGGCAGGTTGAAGGCAATGTCAGTATTGCGGGTAAGAATACGACGATTGGCGATCTGTATCTGGATGATGTGGCCGCTACCGGTGATCTTACCTTTACTGCTGGATTACTATCTTCCTTCACTCCAACCACTTTCGGTGCGGGGCAGGCAGATATTGTTGTTGAGAAAATCAGCACGACGGCAGGCAAGGTGACTCTGCAGGCTGCAGGCGATATTCTCGATGCTTATGACGATGCCAACAGTGCGATCATCAATATCCGTGCTCAGGATTTGATGCTGGTTGCTGGTGGCGGTATTGGCAGCCGACAGAACCAGATTGATAACTATCTGGACTTCAAACTTACCGGTGATGTTTCGGCCAATGCTCGCAGCGACGTATATCTGAATGCAATAGAAAGCTCTCTGAGCGTTGGTCAGATTACTTCCGATGCTAATGTCATTTTGGAGTCAGCCCAATCCATTCTGGATGGCGATCAGGACAATAATAATGAGTTGATCAGTCTGACCGGTGTTAGTGATATTACAGCGTCTTCTATTTTCCTTAATGCCACCAATGGCACCATTGGCCAGCTGGGTAATCAGTTGGAAATTGATACCACTGGCGGACAGCTGACCAGCCTCAGCGGTAAGAGCACGTACCTGAGAGAAGTGCGTGGCGACTTGTTTATCGCCAGTCTGGTTGCGGACAGCGATAACAGTGGTCGTGGTGATGCCAATATCTACCTTACCGCTGATGGTCGTGTTCTGAATGGTAATGCCTCCGGTGACACGATTACGGCAAGTGGCTTACGCATTGTTGCTGGCCAGGGTATTGGTGCTGCTGGTGATGCTCTCAGAACGCTGATTGATCATCTGGAAGCAGAAGTACTGGTCGGTAGTCTTATTCTTAATAATACCGGAGCCCTGATGGTGGGTGGCGTCAGTGATGAAATGGAAGGTCTGCTGGTGCAGGGCTCCATCGAACTGGTTGCACAAAGCCCGCTCACCATTAATGAAGATGTTATCGCCAGTACAGGCGATATCACGTTGACCGCGATGGATTCACTGTCTGCAGGTGATGATCTGACGGTAAATGCTGTTGAAATTGATGCTGAGTTGGGCAATCTGATTCTGAACGCTGGTGATAAATTTGAACTGAATCTGGATGGTCTGCTCAACGCCGCTCAAACGCTGACCCTTAATACTGACCTTGGCAGTGTGGACAGTGAATCTGGTGATATCAAACTTTACGGCAGCCTGAATGCTGCCACCATTCTGGTAAACACCGGACAGGGTGATGATGCAGCCCTGTTTGATGTGCAGGATATCGATGGCGATGTTGATGTCAATACTGGTGCCGGTAATGACCTACTGACCATTAACCAATTGGTCAGCCGTTTGGCAGAAGATGCCTTTGTGCTGGATGGTGAAGGCGGCACGGATACTTACACGATCTATCGCACTGGTAACAACGCGGACTATGTTGTTGATGTCCGTGATTCCGGTTCTGAAGCCGATGGTGCAGACACTCTGACCATCAATGGTACTTCAGAAGCTGACACCTTCCTGCTGCGGGCGAACTTTGTAGCAGCCATGCACACCGATAGTCAGGGGGAATACACTTCGACTGTCGAACGAATCAACTACGATCGGAATATCAATGCCCGCCTGACGCTGAACGGCCTTGATGGTAATGATAGTTTCTTCAGTGATGATAACGGCACTATTACGACGCTGGATGGCGGCGCTGGCAACGACCGTTTCCAGATTGGCCAGCTGTTTGGGTTGGATCGTAATACCGCGAAAGGCACCGTTGCTGCTGGTGATGAAATTGAAACCACCGAAACGACTCTTGGCTTCCTTAGTAAAGGTAATAGTCTGCCCATGGTTGTTTATGGGGGTGATGGTAAAGACGAAATCAAAGTTTACTCCAATAAAGGCATTACTAAACTTTATGGTGAGGACGGCGACGACAGTTTTGTGGTGCGCGCTTTCCTGAAAAAGAACACACTGCAAACCGCGGGTGGTGGTGATGTGGAGTTATTCGGCGGTGAGGGTGCCGACGATATTCAATACAGTATTAATTCACCACTGAAAATTGACGGTGGTAACGGCACGGACTCTGTTGTGGTTCTGGGTACCGAAGGTGATGACAACTTTATGATCACCGAAAAAGGTATCTTCGGTGCCGGTTTGAATATCAGTTTTGATGGTGTGGAACTGGCGGAAGTGGACGGGCTGGAGGGCGATGATACCTTCTATGTGCTCAGCACCAGTGATGATGTGGAAACCACCATTATTGGTGGTTTGGGTGCAGATACCTTCAATATCGCCAGTGATGTGACTAAGCCCATTGTTTCCTACTCAGTAGAAGGCCGCAGTAGCTTTGTTAACCACAGTGTGTTCAGTGATGACCTGTCCTACAACGATATTTTTGTGGAAGGCATCTCCCTGAACGTAGCCAGTAAAGAAAACGGTGCCATTGGTGTTGAACGTGATGATGGTGAGGTTGTGGTCAGTGAAGGCGGTGTTACTGACTTCTACGAGTTGCAGCTGAATGCACCAAAACCGTCGGATGCGACCATTGCTTATGTCACCGTTTCTGCTGCCAGAGCCTCTGGCAGCGATAAAGATAAAACCAATGGGTTGGCAGACAGTGTTCTGATTTCTCTGGATGGTCAGACTTTCCATGAGTCTCTGGTCATTGCCTACGACTCAGAAACCAACTGGGATGATGCCACCAGAATCTACATCAAGGCGGTGGATGATCAAGCTGCCGAAGGTCAACGGGATTATGTGATCAGCCACAGTGTCCGCAGTGATAACCCGGACTTCGATCAGCTGGATATCGATAATGTTGAAGTAGTCGTTAATGACAATGATATGGGTGGCATTATTGTCAGCCCCGTCAGCAACCTGACGGTGGTTGAAGGTGGTAGTGAAATCACCTTTGATGTCCGCCTCGCAACAACCCCTGAAATTGGGCAGGTTGTCACGGTATCTCTGGCTGAGATTATTCCTTCTGACTGGAGCAGTCAGCTGACTCTGAGTACTGATACACTGACGTTTGATCACACCAACTGGGCTGGCCAGTTTACGGTGACTGCAACAGACGATGGATCTGTTGAAAATCTCTATCGAGCAGGTATCACGCTCTCTGCATCTGGTGACTATGCGGCGGAGAGTGTGTCGTTGGATATTGACGTCGTGGATAACGACAGTGGTTCGGTCATTATTACTCAGACCGATGGCTCGACACTGGTGAGTGCGACGCAACAGGATGCTTACCAGATTGTACTCAGTAAACAACCTGCTGCACCAGTGACGGTAAATTTGCTGAATGATGGACAGGTACTGTTCAGCAGTGCTGATCCACGATTTGATGCCAGTACCAATAGTGTGACCTTCGGTATCGATGACTGGGATTCACCAATTGAGCTGACTTTGGCTGCTAACACCGGCTTCCAGCCTGAAACGGATTCTCAGCCGGTTCAGAACCCACCATTGCAGCCGCATACGCTCTCAGATATTCGCGGCAAACTGATTATCGAAGGTGGCACACCAGACGGTAAAAAGCGTGAACTGACAAAGGCCGTCATGTTGCCAACAGAGATTGACGGGCCATTGCCACTGGTTAACATTGAACTGAATGAAGATGAGCAGACCGATACACTGAATGTCTTTAACGATGGCAGCATCCAGAATGACTCCGGTATGTTGACTGAGGATACGATTACCGGACTCGGTATGACGTCAGGTAAGGGTATTGAATATCACGATATAGAAGTGCTCGAAGTTCTGCTGGGGAGTGGTGATGATGACTTCACCATTGAAAATACCGCTTCCAATGTGATCACCGTCGTACATGGTGGTGGTGGTAATGACACCTTGACTGTTAATGATAGTGCCAGTGAGGGAGCACTCATCCTCCTGGGTGATTCTGTTCAGAACGGTTCTACTTACAATGCAACATCGAACCAGAAGACCGAAAAGGCCAGAGAGTATACTAACCCCGGCAACGATGTGATTAATGCTTCAGGTGCCGGCGCTTCCGTTGTGATCTACGGTGGACAGGGCAATGATACGCTGACTGGCAGCCAATACAGTGACCATATTGCCGGAGGCTCTGGTAATGACAAGATCTATGGTCTTGATGGCGATGACCATATCTATGGTGATTCCGGTTTCAATCTGGACGTTTCAACTCGCCTGGATCTCTCCACGCAAATTTTGACCGTGGTAAACGATGCCGATTTGCTCAACGACAACCTGGATACTGCAGACCAGCTAACGGTGGGTAGTGACACCATTGATGGTGGTGAGGGCAATGACATTATTCTGAGTGACAAGGGTGAAATCGTACAACAGCTGGATACCAATCGGATTCTGACCACTGGTCTGGTAATCAGCATTCACAGTTCCCAACGTGATCAGGGCGGAGATGACATTGTTGATGGCAGTGCCGGTGAGGATGTCGTGATTGCCGGGTTTGGTAACGACACTATCCGTGGCGGCACAGGCAATGACATTCTGCTGGGTGACAATGGTCAATTAAATTATGTCGACGGTGATACTGACCTGCAGACACTGGACAGTGTTATTACTATCGACGCGGACCTGGGCGGTGATGATCACATTTCCGGGCAGTCCGGTGATGACATTATCTTTGGTGGTGCCGGCAGTGATTCACTCTATGGTGATGGCTCCGTCAATCGTCTGGCGATAATCGATGAGTCTGATAATGACATCATCATTGGTGATCTTGGTGCCATTGCTCTCGTTAGTAACCGAGCCGTTCGAATTTACAGTACAGACACCAACGTGGGTGATAGCGATACCATCCAGGGGAATGAAGACAATGATATTATTATTGCCGGTGCAGGTGGTGATGATGTTAAAGGCAATCAGGGGAATGATTGGATTCTGGCCGACTTTGGTGAAATAGATCTTCGTAATGGTCAGCAGGTGCTGAGTACCGCCTCTGGTGACAGCCACAGCACTGGCGATGATATTGTCGATGTTGGTGAAGGTGAGAACCGGGTTTTGGGCGGTCTTGGTGACGATCAGATTACAGCCGGCTCAGGCAGTGATATCGTTGTTGGCGATAACGGTGCTTTGACCTATGACAACGGTATTCTGGTTAAGTTAACCAGCCTTGATACAGAAACCGGTGGTGATGACACCATCAGAGCCGGTAACGGTAATAATCTTATTATTGCTGGTCTGGGTGATGACAATGTCATCACTGGCAATGGCAATGATGATATCGCTGGTGACAATGCCACATTGACCTTTAACGACAGTGGCATTCTTCGGGAAATGGTAACCATCGAAGCCACACTGGGTGGTGGTGATGTCATCAGCGCTGGCGATGGTAATAACCGTATTCTTGGTGGGCAGGGAGATGATGAGATCACCACTGGCAGCGGTAATGATCATATTGCTGGCGATAATGCCATTCTTGCCTATGATGACAGCGGGATTATTACCCGTGCAGAATCCATAGCCCTTGCCTTTGGTGGTGACGATCTGATTGAGTCCGGTTCAGGCAATGACCTGATTCTGGGTGGCTTTGGTAACGATGAACTGACGGCAGGAGACGGTAACGATACCGTTATCGGTGATAACGGACGGGTTAACTTTGTTGGTGGTATTCGCAACGAAGTCTTCAGCACCGATATCAGCAACAGCACAGGTGGGAATGACGTTATCAACCTGGGCAATGGCAGTGATCAGGCCATTGGCGGTGTTGGCAATGACCAGATGAACAATACATCTGGTGAGACCGTCATAATTGGCGACGATGGCAGCATTGTTAATGACTCAGCAGGGCGTTACCTCACAGTTCGGACCGGAAGCACAACCATTGGTGGTAATGATCGTATTGTAGGAGGTCTGAACCGTGACATCATGATGGGTGGCTTTGGTGATGACTTCCTGGATGGTCAGGCTGGTGATGATCTGATGGGGGGGGATGGCACACAGGTGACTCGCAGCCCATCAACCATTGTTATTGAAGCGGTAGACCTGTTCACTGGTGGTGTTGATACTTTGATTGGTGGCTCTGGCCTGGATCGTATGCAGGGGCATTTTGGTGGTGACTTCTTTGATGGTGACTTCAGTGAGGATGTCATGATCGGGGAATATGGTCGTTTCACCTTTAATGCCAATACCGAAGCGCAGCAGGCAACATTTGTTGTTTCTCTGGCACAGAATGGCCTTGATTTAATCAGGGGGCAGCAGACTAACCTGTTCAGTAATTTTGCCCAGCAGTTCTTTGCGGAATCGGGACTGGGGCAGGTAGCACGAGCCAGGGCTCTGGAAACACCACTGTTTACGGAAGACGCTCAAGAAGCCTTCGCACGATTAACGCCGGCTTCCCAGCAGAGAACTCTGGCTTCCAGTGAAGTAACCGCTACAGAGATTGAAGCGGAGCAGCAGGAAGTTCCGGTCGAAGAGGTACCCGTCAATGAGCAACAGGTGCCTGAAGAAGAATTGGTGCCGGTTGAAGGTGAGCCAACTGTTGAGCCAGGTTGTGAAGTTATTGATGATAACCCTGAAGGCTTCTGTGAACCAATGGTAGTGACTCAAGTGCCTGAAAATCATTCAAGTGATGTATCTGAGACGACATTGGAGCATCAAAGCTCAGGCATTGATTTAAAGGCGGTACTGGCTGGGTTTTCTGCCTGGGCAATTGTGCGGCCTGTTAGAAAACAACGGATTCGGTGAACTTCTGATTCGGAAGTTATGTAGTGCGTGTATTTTCAAAAAACTCCGCATTCGATTCCCGTCCCCCCGCCATACACTTTGACCCTTACGATGTCTGTCGTAAGGGTTTTGTCGTTTATATGGCCTGTAAACAATGGGTTAAACGAATGATGCTGTGGTTTGAGCCTTTCCGTTTTTTAAGCTATTTCCAGAACACTGTTTAAAGAGTTGGAAGTACTTCAGCAAACACTTAACACTACCAGAGATTCAGCAACTCCCAAACACATCAATTAGTGCATCCTTGCATTGTGTGCTTTAAATTTCTGGGAAGTCAGTGGCCATGCCAGCTCAGAAATCAGACCAGATTACATGGGAACGTCCAAGTGGAAGTTTCAGGTGACTGAGCCTGCTTACCCTCGTGTTTATTCTCCATATAAAACTCTTGCCAGGGACCATCAGGATAGCCGAGGTCCTTAAAATATTTTCGTGTATAACTATCATTTCTATCCAATTGACTCTTATAATCTTCCAATTCTTTGGCCTGATCATCTTTTAGCTGCTTTGCATAGATTAACCTTTTGACATTACCATCCGATTCCAGGGCAACTCTGCGAATATCAAGCAATATCTCCTTAATCAGGTCAGCTGGCGTCTTCCCATCATTATCCAGCTGCAACAGTGTTGACTCTCCAGTGATGTTCAGCTGATTTTCCAGCAGATACTCAAAGACCTTCGGATTTTGCTGCTGTGTAGCGAGATGCAGCAGACTGCTCTGGCTCTTTGTGCTGTGCATCAGATAGTCGTCAAAGTAAACCAGGCTAAACTCTCGCCTGAGACAGTTACAAAGCTCGGACACTACATCCAGGTTGCCAAACTCGGCGGCCACGCTTAGTAAACTACTGCCGGTATTATTTACCGTATTATTGAGTTTTCCAGCAGCTGACAGTTCGTGAATTAATTTTAAAGCACCCTCATTCCAGCTGTAATGCAGGGCAAAATGCAAAGGAGTGTCACCGTTCATGGCAGGCATTTTCTTATCATCCTTTGTAATAATTGCCAGTTCGTCCACATCAATTGCGGAGGTGCATTGATCGATGATCCTCCAACATTGAGGGTCAGCAAGTGCTGCCTTCAACAGCACCCTATCCTTTGCCAGGCAGGCAATGTGGAGCGGAGTAAGCTGATGGGGAAGGTTCCAGCTATCAACCAGACGATCATCGTCGGTAAGCAGCTCGGCGGCAACGGCCTTGGCATTCTCAAGAAACGTTCCTTCCTCTGCTGACTTCAGAAACTTGCTTGCCGACTCAGTGAACTCAGGCACCGCTGATGCCTTATCAGATTCATACATGGGACCCAGGACATTCTCCGGGGGCAGATTAATTACACCACCAGTACCATTCATAATATGCTCCTGTGTTAACTTATCAGTTGGAGCAGGTTTCCGGTAGAAAGTTCCCATCAGTCAGTGGTTTTTCTCGTTTTCTCTCCTCTGTCAATGAGCGGTTGGCTGATGGCTTTCTCAAGCTGGTGGAGATGATGAACCATTCACTTTGGGCTGATCTCGATATTCAGGCCATAGAAAACGCTGTCGTATAGGGTGCTTAAAAAATTTGACTGCGGTTCGAAGGAATACAGAAAAAGAGCCGATATTTCGGCCTCTGATTGATGATTAAACTCAGACAAAGACTTGGTCTGGCAATTCAAATTAACTTCAAAATTACCAGATCAGGTCTGAATCCAGCTTTACGCATCAATTACATTCAGGAATACCCTCAATAGAATCGGAGTATTGAACGGCCTGAATATAATCCCAGCATTTCGGATTTTTAGCCCACTCAGAAATCATTCTTCCAGAAGAAGACCCGTGCAGGTACTTTTGAACTTCAACTGACCAGATTGAGATCTGCTCTTTCAGATGGTTGGAAATATCCTGGTTATTCCAGATCATATCCAGATTCATTCTATCACCAAGCTTTAAGGACACCAGGGCCAGGGTATAGGCTGTGATGTTTGCCTGAAATGCCTGAAACTTTGGCCTGATCAGCTTAGTGGCAGCTTTAAACAAGATCCCTTTAGCAATCACTCTCTTAAAGTCAGCAAGGGTCGGAGTTTCTTCACCAGATTCCCAGCGAAACTCAGGCAATGTCGCCATAAATTTCAAGAAATTTTTCTGTGCTCCCTGAGAGACTACAGCAGGTTTTTGATCCCAGATGTTCAGAAACTTAGCCATATCCGGTTTGGTTACTTTTCTGGATGTAGGGATAGCTTTCTGAAGGGCCTTCTTTTTCGCAGGTGTACTGCCTTCACGTATCAACAGAGTTCGATAACTGCCTGCAGAACGCTCATAGAACCAGCGACTGACGCCATCCGGGCAATAAGTAGTATTAGCAAAATGCTCTAACTGCTTATGCAGTTCATGATGGGCCTCCAAATCTGAGTCATTTACCTTATTCTGGCTATTCGCATACTTGGAAATATTTCGAACCAGCGAGTCTTCACTGTCAGAATCAGAAGATCGCAATACAATAAGTTTTGCAGGCACTCTGACACTGGAAAGATCTACACCTTTATCTTTCTTCTTAGTGAAGTAAAGCGAAGCCGTTGTCTGACCACCATTTACAATCTGCATCCCCTTCAGCCAGGTGATCCCGGGGCCACCATCCGATGTCTTACCTAAATGCGCTTCGTCTGCAACAATAACCAGACCATTATTGTAAGCCATAAAACGTTCAGGATTTTCTTTCAGGGTATCCCTGATCCCTTTATTGACCTTGCCCGTCACCTGGAGGAATGAACGAACATTTGCCTCCAGAATTCTCTGGCCATATTTTTCATAGATAAAGCGCAGTGCCTCGCCAGGAATGACTGTCATGGCATAATCATACTCAGTCATTTGCCCCGGTACCCACACACAGGGCAACGCTTCACCAGCAACTTCTTCAAAGTTTACAACCAGTTCATCTCTGGGCTTGCCAGCGGATGTATGTCTGTACAACCGCTCAATATCCATTACCTCCAGCTTAATTGTCTTGCCCTGTATCTCTCTGGATTGAAACTGCTTTGATTTTGCATTCAGCACGCGGTCTGTAAGCACGTAAACCCGAACCTGGTCGAGACTCGGGTAAGCTGCTTCAACAGTTGCAGCAAACCCGTAAGCCTCGCTGGATTCATCCATTTTTCCAGACAGTTTCTTTTCAGCACACATGCTAAGAAAGCGCAGACAATAATCCGCTGCCTTTGTTGCTTCAGACAGAGGCAAAGACTGAAGTTCTCCTGAACCATTATACAGGCTGACAAACATATCCAGTTGATCAACTTCGTCAGATAATGCATACCCACTGAGCCTAACATTTGCCTTACTGACTTTAGCATCAAAGTGGCACACTACTGGTTCGAATGTCATACCGATGTCAGACATATGCTGCATCATAACTTCCGTGAAAACAGACTCCGGAAATGGATATGGCTCATCCGGCATATCCATTCGTTCATTCAGCAGTTCTTGAACTTCTGCCTGCGTCTGTCTTAAAAATTCTGCTAATTCCATTTCAAATAATACCTAACTGTCTGTACATCTCAGCTACAGGCACTTCATCAGATGCCGACTGATCGATGTCAATTTCATACCTGGCAGACCTGATTCCTGCCGGAACAGCACCCGGAGTCATTCTGGGGAGTTCTCCGCCCACTAACAGGATTCTGATCTCTGCAACTGAAAACTGCCTGATATAATGCTCACTGTGTGAATCAAGGTAACCTGCTCTCAACAGCCGATTATCAAATTCTGATAAGGCTTGTCTGTCCTGGGACATTAGCTCCCTGATAACACCAATCAACTCCGAAAGCGTCCATCCAGAAGGATTTCTACTCAGACGAACTGCCCCAAGAAAAATGGGTTGTACTACGGAATCATCCAGCTGTTCAAGGGAATGAATTTTTGCGGGAAAGCCCTTCTCAGCCAGAGTCGCTTTTACTTCAACAGCTCCATGGCCAAGCATAAAATCCTGCAATCCATCCAGTGGCCCATACCATGACTCAACAGCATTAAATGTGCTAAGTCCGGAGTCTGTCAGCTGTTTCAGGAAAATCAGCTCACCAAAAAGACCAACCTCGGCTTCTGGTCCGAGTGCTGCCCGGGGTTTGCTCATAAATTCCTGCCAGGCTCTTATTCGTCCAATAAATGCGCTGAACAGCGTTGCCGGAGGCATACCTGACTTTTTACCCACCATGGTCAGAACATCCCTGACCATGGTAAGAAATATCTCAAGGCTACCTGACTTCAGTCTTATAAGGCCTATCCATGTCAGCCCTTTACCAAGGCGCTCATCACGAATTTTTTCTACCCGAAAACCTTTGCCCTCAGGTAGCTGCGTGGACGATGGCTGACTTTCCAGATTAAAGCTAATCAGCAGTGCTTCATCATTTTCCGGAAAGTGGCGGGCAGCCATAATACGACAATCCCCCGGAGAGGTTACCGGTACAGCCTGCCAGCCGGTACCTGAACCCGGATTGTTTAATGCCTTCCAGGAAGCAAGGATCTCATCATCAATATGAAGGGTCATATTCCTGCTCCCAAAGTACGTTGTTCACTTCATACTTAACCTTTGTGCCGCTGTGACTTCCGGGGAAGCTGATACCAAAAGACACTATTGGTGGAGTATTCTCATCATAACTGTCATCAACGCCCTCAGGGCTCAGCAGGTAGATAAGCAGAAGCCCCCGTTCAGGGTGGCCGACTATATGGCCGGCACCAAATCCTCTGATTTTTCGCAGAGCAGGACCATTAGGCTGCTTTGGCGGCACACCTTCAGTACCTTCCGACCGGGCAGGATCATTCTTCCAGCTGTTCCGGGTTTCCGTCAGTGCTGCACTCCAGGCATCGTCGTCAAGATCAAGTGCTTCATCCGCTGGCGACAGGAGTCTTCCAATAGAATAGCGATCCTCAGTAATCGTTTTAGGTGTACGTTTTACCAGCCGAACGGTACTGGACTCATTAATTGAGTAATTCCTCTTTTGACCACCATTAATCACGGCTACTGTCCATGATGTCAGTTCGTGCTCTCTGGTCATGTTCTGAATAAAGTCTGAAAGCAGCCTGCTGTTGACTTTCGTGGCACCAGGGTGAGTTTTGTATTCGCTTAAAAACTGAATAACATCATCTGCAGGCACATTGGACCACTGAATACCATTACCGGACTTCTTACTGCCATTCCGGTTTCTGTCTGGAATCGGCTCAGGTTCACCCAGGCGAGCTGTGAGGCTGTCAAAGGCCTGCAGGTTTGACTCCAGAGAGTTTAAATCTTTTAAAAGAGAGACTGTTTCAACAGACTGCCCACTGAAGGAGAGGTAAAGGCTTTGAGCATTCCTCATTTTTAATCGGGAGGTAACCATCAGGACAGGATGCGAAGCTACCTTCAGTCCATATTCCTTTGGAGTCGCTCCACTTGCAGTCATCAGGTCAAACTCTTCGCGCAGTTCTTCTGATGCATCAGCAATATGTTCAAACCACTCAATAAGATCAATGGTTGTATACAGCCTGCACAGATCAAGATATCCCGGGCGATATCCAAACCAGCGCCCCATCTGCATCAAAGTGTCATACATTCTGGAAGCACGGAGGAAGTAACTGACACAAAGCCCTTCCAGAGTCAGCCCCCGGGCAAGTTTATCCCCACCAACAGCAATGACTTTCAGACCTACGGCACTGTCCGCATAATCAAGCGCTTCTTTCGCAAAACCGTTGATAGCTCTTACTTCAATCTCTGAGATAGCATCCGAAAGTTCTGCTTCTAGCTGCGACCAGGTCAGCGTATTTTCATCCACCATATCAGGGTGCATGGAGTGAATGGTTTCTGTTGTTGTCAGAAAATCACTTTCCCAGAGCAATCGAAGTTGATGAATGACTGCGTCATGATCAATCCGTCGCACCAGGCGCTTCTTGAGCCAGTCCACATAAGCTGCCACCTGATCTTTCACATGCCCCTGAACGGATGTAAATCGAGTGACGTGTATCAGCATGGAGCAGTGCTCATCTTTCTGCCCTCTAAGCCTGCGCAGTGTACAGGCAAGCACAAATGCATCGACTGACTCCCTCAGAGACTCAGGTATGCCATGCTTCTGGTCACTTGATGGGTAATAACCATTTTTATGCCTGGTTGGCATCCAGCCTGATTTTTCATCTTCAGCGCAATGGTCATTTACCACTTTAACAAGAGGAAGGCCTCCATCCCTGCCATTTTCAGAAGAACGACCAAATACTTTTGCAGGACCGATGTAACTGGATGATGCTGAAAGGTTTGCGATAAAGGCTGATGGAAAAAGATCAGGCCCTTCTTTTTCAGTCTCACTACGGTTGTGAATGAAAATATTTGCGAATGGTGTCGCTGTATAGCCAACATAAGCTTTACGGGTAAAGCTATGAAGTATTCTTCGGGTCAACCTGTTTATTGCTGTGGGTTCATGCTCAAGGTCAGGTTTACCGAACTCATCATAAGCCTGGTCACCGGTATCAACCGATGCATTGTCCGCCTCATCATCTATGATCAGAAGAGGAAGGTGGGTAACAAGTTTTCTGCCTGTCTCAGGATCCCGAATATTGGCCACATGCTCCTGAATCCACTTCAGTAACCGCTCCAGAACCGATTTGTTCTTTTTCACAACAAACAACCAGGGTCGCTCTTCTGGGGATATGCCAAGATGTCTTGCAGCCTTGGTGTTAAAATCGCCTTTTTCTGAACGGTTAGTTGCAAAATTTGGTCGTATGGCCGGGTCTTTGTCAATCTCGCCCACACCAACAACGTGCATTTCATCCTGAATGATACTCGTCGTGAAACCCAGAAAGCCTTCGTCCAGTCGTATCTGAGTCTGGGAGCGCAGGTTATTGTGCATGCCGGCAAGCACAATAATTATTTTGTAACCGGCATCAGCCGCCTTGCAGATCAGGCCTGTATAGTTGCCCGTTTTACCAGACTGTACGTGCCCAACAACCAGCCCTCTTCGATCCCATGATCCCTGACGTTTTGGATCTTCAAGATTGCCAAGAATCTGATCTGTTGACTTATCCAGTCCTTCAACAATATTCCAGGACAGTTTTTTCTCCTGGTACTCACGGTAGCGCTGCCAGTAGCGCCAGCCCTGTTTACGGTCCTGGTTCAGCCAGGCAATATGGCCTTCGTCGTTGGTCAATAATGCATCATCACCAACCCATGTGCTCGCTCTGCGGATAAGCTCATCAATAATCGCACTCTCATCAGTGTCAGCTCTCCACTCTTTTTTCATATTCAGAACAAGATTCATCTGCTCCTGAATAATCGCTGGAGTAACCTGACTTTCTGCCTCAAGCATATTCTGTACAAAAATGAGGACCTTCTGTTCAGTGGGATTTAATGCCATTTTCCTTTCCTTGTCAGGCTGACTATTTCAGTGATGCGACCAGCTGAGGGTAATCATGAAACGGTTCTGTCTGAAGAAGCTTTCTTTTAGCCTCTTCAGCACTGAAACGTTTTTTACTCGTGAGGTTCTGATACATGACAGTCAACACCTCAACCACCTCTGATGGTGCCTCACCATCAAAGCAGGTGCGTGGTGTTTCTTTATTTTCTGCTGTATCCAGCCATATTCGCTGAACCGGAATGGTTTCTTCCAGTATTCTCAGCATGGCTTTAATCTGCGGTAACAGAGAGCCAGCGTCATCCAGCACGGCCCTGACTGCAGGGTGCGCGTCATCCACTCTGTAACGTACGCCGCCTGCCGTCTGATCAGCACGCCATGCCTGAACCACAGTCTGCCCGTTACCCGTTCTTGCAGGTCGGCCTCTTGATGCAAAAGTTTTCCTGGCTCTTGCCCTGGTATCTTCAGCCAGGCGCATCAACCACTTTCTCATATTGACCGGAGGACGTGCGGTTGCCTTGCGAATATCTATTTTCCAGTCTGAGTCCACAGTATTGGGAATATCCAGCCTGATGCGTGCAAGTCTGTGCGCTTCTTCTTTAGTCCACGAACGGCCTCTGCCCAATCCGAGCCAGCTGCCCGCCAATAACAGTCTCCGGTTTCTATAAACATAAAAACCCTGCTGAGCAGTCCAGCCATCAGGTCCACCTGCTGACTCAAACTCTTTATCCGTCAACCTGTCTTTATGAGGTAAAACATGACACTCAACGCCGACTGTGCCACCTTGAGTTGCCTGTGATGCCAGCGGTGAGTTCCAGGATTTAGCGGGGTGGCCAGTCATAAATGGATCCCAGGGTTTCACCCTGCAGCCATTTATATAAATTTCAAAACGCTGACTTTTATCTTCAAGATATCGATGAAAAACCATCGCCAGATGTCGTTCAACTTGATCCATCAGCTCCATAAAATTATCTTCGGTAAAACCATCTGTGAGAATACGATCCAGCTTTTCCCAGAGAACAAGTGTTCCGTGATCGATATTTTTGACGGGTTCTACCAGGGGCAGCCCTGTATCTGACGGCCCTTCCAGCATAAACCAGCCATCACCAGAGCTTTCAACCAGTACATCAAGATCCCAGCGAAGACAGTTAAACTGATTATTCTGCGTTGTGGCAACTGTCAGGCTTCTGCATTGAGAAAAGGATGCAGTCTTCAGCCCCATGCCAAAACGACCAAGATCTGACTCCTCACGATCATCAAGAGGGTTCAGCTCACCCAGCCTCATTGCCTTATCGAGACCAGTAGCATCCATTCCGATACCGTTATCCTGGATTTCTATGCGTCTCTCTTCTCCCTGCCAGACAAAATTGATATCAACCCGGCTGGCTCTGGCAGCAATACTGTTGTCAATAATGTCTGCAAGCGCAGATGCTGTCGTATAACCAAGGCCGCGCAGGGCCTCTATCATTGCACCTGCCTTTGGTGGTGCGTGCCTTCTATTACAATCAGTCATTAGCCATCCTTAGCAAGGGTGTTTCCACAGCATCATAGTCAACAAAGATTCTCAAATGACTTGTTATGGCTGGAACTCTCAATTTCCGAAGTGCTTTTGCTTCAATCTGCCTGATTCGTTCACGAGTCACGCCATACTCTTGGCCTACTTCTTCAAGGGTGTAGTCAGATTTTTCATCAATACCAAAACGAAGCTCAAGTACCCTTTTTTCTCGATCAGTCAGCGTTTTAAGAACAGCTTTGAGCTTGTGATCCCGGTCACTCTCTATTTTTAAATCTTCTGGTGTAACAGAAGCAGGATTGGGGTAATCATCGAATGCGATTCCATCAGCATTCTCAGCCTCAAGAGAAATACACTTTTGTATTCTGATAACTTTATATTCGGGAATATCCAAGACTGTTGCTAACTCAGATACTAATGGCTCTCTACCCAGTTTTTGCCTCAACTCCCTGCTGACACTCTGTAGTTTATTGACACTCTCTACCATGTGGACAGGCAGTCGAATATTTCTGGCCTGATCTGCAATAGCCCTTGTAATGGCCTGGCGTATCCACCAGGTGGCATAGGTTGAGAATTTGAACCCTCTCCTGTAGTCAAATTTCTCAACAGCTTTCATCAAACCAATGTTTCCTTCCTGAACCAGATCAGCATGATCAAGACCTCTGCCGTTGTATTTATTGGCAATCGAAAGCACCAGTCTGAGGTTGAAGGTAATCATTTCATCCCGTGCAGCAGTAATATCACACTGCAATTTTTTTACCCTGGAGCTGATACTCACTAGATTCTGGAAATCAATTCCTGTCTTTTGCCTTACGTTCTGTATCTGATCCTGCAACCGGTTGATTTCATCAGCATGCTGATCAAGTCTGCCTGCGCAAAGAGGATACTCTGCTTTAAGCTGATGATTCAGTTCGCTGCCCGGATTTTGACCTGCAGCACTCACCGCAGCCGTACGTGGAATCCTGATTTTCCGGGTATAAAGATTGATCAGAGATTTTTTGATCTCGCTGACCTTATCAATTGACTGGTACAGCGCTTTAACCAATATGTTCAGTGTATCCTCAGTGAGGACAAGACTCTTGAACGCATCCTGTACACCCGATTGATTTGATGAGCCTGGTGCATCGAGGAAAACTTCAAGAGCTTCAACAATTGCCTCAAAAGGGTATTCCTCACCAGGTTCCTCCAGCTCATCGTCATCATCTTCCTGTTCATCCGCGAACAGGGGGCCAGTAACTCTTTCCTCAGTGCTGTCCTCATCTGAGACGATGTGCAGCTCAGCAATCACTTTCTGAAGGGCCTGTTCAGGGTTATCCTCTCGAAGTGCTTCCAGGCAGAGATGAGCAAAAAGCTCACAGATAAACGGCACTTCAGACAATGTCTCCATGATGGCAACCCGGGCTGCTTCTCTACGCCTGCCATTCTCTACTTCCTGCCCCCGGGTAAGAAGCTCTTTACCGGGAAGGCTGGCGTAGTAGTAGCCCATGGGCTCATCCCTGGCATAAAGAATGTCATCAAGCAGGAGCATTGCCTCATCAATGGAAGCTGCATCATTATCTTCATAGCCATCAGAAACAGGCTCCCCCTCAAACATATGGCTGTCTATCAGGAAGCCATAACTTTCCAGCACTTGCCGGATATAGAAAACCTTTTCTTCCAGCCGGCTGTCAAGCTGCTCATATAAAGCATCATTCTGCAGGACTTTTGACAAATTACTTGGTTTGGACAATTGAGAAGCACGGGAACTTTTTAATATTGGATCTGCATACAGGTCAGTCACATAATCGGTAACAAAACTTTCCGACAAAGTACCCGTACGGGCACCCTCTTCAAAGAGCTTGCTGAACCCCTCAAAAACCCACTTTTTCCTGAAAAGTTCAAGATCAGGGTTATCCGAAAATTCTGGCAACTCAATAACAATGTCCGACCAGTCTTCTCCAGAATCAATCGGAATATGTTTTGTGATCCGTGACTGTATTTCACCGGCCTGATCTTTACTGTCGCTGTCTTCCTGTGGAGGAATATCTTCACTGGCTATCTCCCAGCCACCAAGATCTTCCTCTTCGCTGAATGAGGCTTCATTACCGGCAAAAATATGCGTTGAGCAAGAATCCTTATGGTCTGGCTGCGTTACATGATGAACATGGTCACACCCTTCTACAGAGACCATCCGTTTACCCTGTTCATGCTTTTCACAAACCGATACTGTTTCACATCCCTTCTCACTATTGGGAGAGATTTCTGGCTCAATATCTTCTATCTCCCAGATGTCAGCAACAAAATCATCACTGGATTCAAAGCCATTCCCGTTAACTTCACTGCTTTCGGTAATGCTATTGTCTGTCTCATTAATAGAACCAGCCACTTCAGCCAAAATGGCTGTATCTTCCACTGAACTCTCAGGAGGAGAGCTATTTCCCGGTGTATCATTCAGACTTTCTGAAAAACTTTCCAAGACAACTGTCTGCTTTCCGGAGCTCTCCTGACTGACAGCATTATCAATTCCTGCAATTGAATCATTATCGGATATGGCTGTTTCTGAGCTGGACGTATTCACACTGCTCCTGTCAGTCGCAAGGTGACCGTTAATGCCAGGCAGGTCTTTCAGGTTGCTGTCAGTTGAGGGCAGAAGTTCCACTTCCAAATGGGGCTTTATATACTCAGTAAGCAGATTCACAAGATGCTGATATTTTTTTTCTACTGCGTAATCCTGAGCCTTCTTACCACTGTAATCTGGCAGCTCAGGATCAGCACCATTCTCAAGCAGCAGCCTGCAGATCTTGAAATGCCCTTTTTGCACCGCAAGGATCAGAGGCGTGGTGCCATCACTGTCCTGTACGTTTACTGACGCTTTGGATTTAAGCTGAACCTGAACAGCCTTCTCAACACCAGTCAGTACCGCAAGTTTTAACAGACGACTGAAATTCCCCTTTGTACTTTTACTTATAGCTTTCATACCTGACTTCCCTGAACAACATACCCTGGCGCAATCAGCGCATTCTTTACGCCATAAAGCTCCAGTGGATTGCTAAGCCACAGATCATACTCTAACCCACTAAGGCTATAATCCATCGTACAGTCAACATTCCAGAACCGGAGGTAATAACCGGCAACTGCCGCACGAAGCTTAACCCTCAATGATTTACCTGTAATGCCATAATCCATCACTATGGCTTCTTTACACTTCTGCCCTGGATGCGGAACCAGGTGAAGTTCTACCCATCTATTCCACTGATCATCATTCTCAATAGTTTCATGTTGGGCAGAACAGTCTTCCAGCAGTCTGGATTCAGAGATACGCGAAAGAACAAAATCCCGGAACTCAGATCTTTTTCGATCATATGCTCTGACATGCCAGCGCTTGCCACTGTTAACCAGAGCCGAAGGTATTATTTCTCTTTCAGACCAGCCACTGTTCTTTGACAGGTATCTTATCTGAATGACCTTCCCGGTCTTGATCGCCTTCGTCACTGTAGACAGGTTATCTATATCAAAATCATTAAGGAACGCCGGAATAGTACAGTTTATTTGAGGAGGAAGGCTGCTGACGATATCCCCAAAACCTTCAGTAAGAGCACCCAGGGCTCTTTGCAGTGAGTGACTGAAGATAGGGCTGAAGACGATAGATGACCGATATATTTTTTTTGTCTGATCAAAAACAAGGTTGTCTGCTGCATACTTTCGATAAAGCGCTATATCCCTTGTAGCACCAGCAGGCCCCACACCAAATTTTTCAGATATGTCAGAGCGCCTGAGCTCACCAAGAAAATATAATCTGAAATCAATAAACGCTAACCGCTCACATTGACTGCGGCTAAGAGAGTCTATGGACAAATCGGACATAATGCTCTGACAAAAGTATATATTGTAGAGCATTATAACGAACACGAGTTATAATGAAATTGCGTATATCACCTGATCATAATGGTTATATGACGTATATCAAAAAACTGCCGAATCATCAGCCCGAAACAACCAGACGCTGCCACAATCCACATACGACTTTTGAAATATGATGCGCCAGCAATGGCGGCACTGCATTTCCTACCTGGGTTCTCTGCTGAGTAGCTCCCCCTTCAAAGAAATAATTATCAGGAAAAGTCTGAAGCCGAGCAGCCTCTCTGACAGTGAGACTTCGACACTGAACAGGATCGGGATGGATATAATAGTGACCATCCTTTGATAAATGGCAGGTCACAGTCGTTGAAGGGCTTTCAGCTCTCTGAACCTTAAACCTGTCAACAAAAGACTGAGTATTTTGATGATCCGGATCAAGCTCTACCTGCTTCAACTGTTTGATGGATATCCTGTCATAAATTCCAGCTTCTTTTTTCAGGAAGTCTTTCACATTATTTACACGGGCCTTTTCCAGAACCCAGCCCGGAATCCCTTTGCCAAACTCCTGCTCAAGCTCTTTATACACTTTTGCATAACAGGCTGCATAAACGTAACGAGCCAGGTCGGTATCCATATGACCGCGGGGAAAATGGTTCAGCTCAGGAAGGCCGTCCGACTTGTTTTTATACCAGGACTTGAGAGCCTTTGAATCTGGCTGATCATTCTCCCACCGGTAGTACTCACCCAACTCTTCAAGAGAGTCAACTTTAGCCAAGATGCTCCGAATGGTGTCATCAACATCCTTCAGTACTGTTCTGATCCTTGCGTTAAAAAGACCATCAATGAATGGCTCAGCCCCATCACTCTGCAGAAGATCCTCAGATTCAAATTTGCGTCTGATTGCAGTGAGGCACTGCTGCAATTGCTCATTCCATTCACCTTCAGGCAAATCCATGGTGGATAAATGCCTGTCCAAAGCGTGAACAACATCCCCAATCAGAAAATGAATGTTTTTTTTCCACTCCGACTCAGCTTTGGCTGACGGCACAATTATGCGACGACGCACGTCTGTATTGATAGAGCTCAATGTGCTGAACAGGGGCTGCAAATCACTTATTGCTGTTCCAACACTCACATTTTTCGGGACGTCAGTGGGTAGCTTTATACTCTGAAGCACAGCTTCCAAAGAAACATCTTTCAACAGATCAGATCTTATCCCAAGAAGAATCACCCTGTCCCTGTGTTGAGGAACACCATAATCGGATGCTCTCAGAATAAATCTTTTAGGGGCCAGCGTATCCAGCTGGCACTTATCGCCTGCGTAATAACATTCACTCCCGGCAGCCAGAGAGGCAATCACATACTTCTTTCCGGTATTGGTGTGCACACCCTTACCGAGCGCCAGTGCAGGGTCATGGAGTTCAGAAACCACTCGTTTCCATACAGGCTCTTTCGTTCCGTCTTCATTGGTAAACTGAGCAGACAGCATCCCCCGGACATTCTCCATAACAAAAAATGCCGGTTTATTTGCCTCCAGAACCCTCAGATATTCTTTATAAAGAGTTGCCCGGGGGTCTTTATCAAAAATGTATTGCCCCGTCTCATTACAGACGTACTGTTTCAGATCATTCCTGCTTCGCCTTGAACGACCTGCATTAGAATATGCCTGACATGGAGGACCACCGACCAGAATAAACTCACTTTCAGCGCCCGACTTACGGTTAAACCCTTCCATTGCATCACGAATAACAGGGCTGATGTTGCCTGATTTTTCTGGCACCTCATCTCCGCCCAGCTCAAACTGCAGGACATCATTTCTTGCGTAAAGGGCCGCAGCCAGAATATCGCTTAACTCATCAGAATATTCAGAGGCAAAAACTTGCCAGTCTCCATTTAGGCTGGATGCAATAACGTTCTCAAACATCTGAACACTGTCGGCTTTTGGAATATCAGCATGTAGAACATTATGAAGAATCAGTGAAGGTGACTGACGGACACCACTGGATCTGTCAGCCACATAATCAATATACACCCTGGGCGGAGCTGGTCGTTTCAATGTGTAAACAAACCAGCGCAGGAAGGCTCTCAACCTCAACGTGGTAAATGCTGACTTTTCTTTCTCAGCGGAGAGTATACTTTTGAAAGGATAAATATCACCGCAATCGCCTGATGAAAGAGTGTATGAAGAAAAACCTTCACTCAATCCGCCAGGCCCTGCAAAAATATCCACAAATGGTATTTTCTGATGCATGTCAGTCCATAACTCAAAAATCATAACCGCCAGGATACCAGGTTAGAGGTAACGTGGAAATGGTAGATATACTGGATAGCCTTTCCCGATCCCGAAATATGGCAAAAATCAAAAGCAAAGATACTAAGCCAGAGATGATTATCAGGAAGTATCTGCATGCAAAGGGCCTTCGATACAGACTTCATGATAAGCAGCTCCCAGGAAAACCCGACATTGTACTGCCAAGATTCAAAACAGTAATTTTCGTACATGGCTGCTTCTGGCACAGGCATGAAAATTGCCGTTTGGCTTACACCCCGAAAACCCGCTGTGATTTCTGGAACAAAAAATTTGAAGCCAATATAAAACGAGACCGGTTTGTTATCGCAACTCTGATAGAGAAAGGCTGGAGAATCATTATTGTCTGGGAGTGTGCTATACGCTCAAAGTCAAGGGATGAATACCTTATGCAAACTTATAATGAAATCTTCTCTGATCAACAAATAACGCACATACAGGATATGTGATGCGCATTCCGGAGCATTCGGCCACCCTCCATCGGAGCACAGCGATGCATCGGTTTGCAGCTTAGAACGTATGTTCGGACTTCGCCAGTTTTGCTTGTTTCGTTCGCGGTGACTCACCCTTCAGAGGAACGCGGTGAGCGTTATGAACCAGCTGGTCCAGATTCGCATCTGCCAGTGTCGAATCACCGTTCAGTTCATGCCAGTGATCAACCGGCATCTGGCTGGTAATCAGGGTGCTCTTCAGGTTATGCCGGTCTTCAACCAGCTCCAGCAAGTCACGCCTCTGATTCTTGTTTAAGGGGGCCACAGCCCCCAGTCATCCAGCTATCTCTTAGTCACAAATTCTATATTTGACTTACCTTTTCTGAGATAGGTCAAGACCATGCTTCCACCACTGCCTCCTCAGCAATGGGCTGAACATACTTTTAAGTACTCAGACTTAGATGATAAACGTCGTACAAAAAGATTGACTCTTGTAGCCGCTGAATTGGCTGCCCACACGGGTTCATCTTTAGCCTCCTCTTCTTTTTGAAGCTTTGGCTGAAGAGCCTGCCTTGGGAGCTTACACGATTAAGGTGCCTCAGCGTGGTGGGCGAAATGCCCGTAAAGCACGCAAAGTAACTCTGGAAGTGAACAAGAAAACCGCTACGATTCAATCACCCTTGTTGGCCATGGCCAGGAAAAGCCGCCGGTACGAATGGTTGAAAGATGCTGATTCCATTGCCTTGCAGCAGGCCATCATTAATCTGGATAGGGCATTTCAGAACTTCTTTAGCCCCAAACTTGAAGCCGGTAAGCCTCGCTTCAAATCCAAACATGGTCAAGAACAGACGACTGGCCTAAGCTATCTCTGATGCCGGATGGTCATCGCTGATCACCAAGCTGGAGTACAAGGCAAAGCAGACAGGAAAACACCAGGTCAAGATTGACCAGTGGTTTCCATCGTCAAAAACCTGTTCTTGCTGTGGCCAGAAACGAAATGAGATGCCATTGAAAGTCCGGTCATGGTTCTGTTCCTGTGGAGCAATCCACGACAGGGATATTAACGCTGCCGGAAACATTCGACAGCAAGGCATCCTGAAATTAAAGGCGGAAGGGCAGTCTATTCTCGGACAGCCTCCTGGCCCGCCAGGGCGGGTAGTGTCACCCTCAAGCCTGCCTCCATTCTTCAACATTTCTTTCTCTCGACCAGGTTGGTTCCATTATGTATAAATTCATACGTCACCTCGCCTGCCTTTTTCTCTCTCTCCTTATTCTTCAAGACAGTAGCGCCAACGTCATTCTTCATGCTTTCAACTGGAAGTACTCGGAAGTCAGCGAAAAAGCTGATGAGCTAAGTAAGCTGGGCTACCAGATGGTCCTGGTATCCCCGCCACTGAAAAGCACCGGTGAAGAATGGTGGGCTCGTTACCAGCCCCAGGACTATCGTGTGATAGAAAACCCTTTGGGGGACACCAATGACTTCAGGCAAATGCTTAATAACCTTAAACAGTATGGTGTGGTCGTATATGCCGACATCGTCCTGAATCACATGGCCAACGAAGCTTATGAACGAGATGATCTTAATTTTCCCGGGCAAAAAATCCTTGCACAATACGCAGCCAGCCCCACAAAGTACTCCTCCCTGCGGCTTTTTGGTGACCTGGGCAAGAACCTTTTCTCTGCCTCGGACTTTAATCCTGCAACCTGCATCAATAACTACAACTCGACTTATGAGGTTCAAAACTGGCGGCTTTGTGGTGCCCCCCCGGATACCGGTCTGCCGGACCTGGTTAACAATGACTGGGTTGTTGAACAGCAACAAAACTATCTTCGGAGTTTGCGTGACATGGGGGTCAAGGGCTTCAGGATTGACGCAGCAAAGCATATGCCCCTTGAACATGTAAACCAGGTCATCACAGCTGACATCAAGCATGATATGCACATTTTTGGAGAGATCATTACCAGTGGTGGGGTGGGAAACTCTGAATACGACAGGTTTCTGAAACCTTACCTGGATGGTACAGGCTTTGCCGCTTACGATTTCCCGCTATTCAGTAGCCTCTATAATGCTTTCAAAATCGGCGGAAGCCTGAACCTTCTTGTTGATCCCCTTGCCTATGGTCAGGCTCTTCAGCCAGGAAGAGCCATTACTTTTGTTACCACCCATGACATTCCCAATAACCAGGGCTTTCGTTACCTGATCATGGACGAGACTGATGAGCAGCTGGCCTATGCCTATATCATGGGACGTGACGGTGGCGTCCCCCTGGTGTTTTCCGATCATAACGAGAGCGGGGACAACCGCTGGGCAGATGCGTACAGGTCCGGCAGCTTAACAGCCATGCTTGAATTCCACAGGGCCAACCAGGGGCAACCCATGAAGATAATAGGGCATGGTGACTGTTTTCTGCTGTTTAGCCGGGGAGAGTCGGACGCTACCGGAGTGGTTGGTATCAACAAGTGTGAACATGGCCAGGAATACTGGGTAAACACACAGGAGCATAAATTCTTCTGGCACCAAACTTACTTTGATGTCCTGGATCCTGCTGACACATTCATAGTCAGCAGCCAATTTCACCGGTTCTACATACCAGGGCGCAAAGCTAAAATGTGGATGCGGCAGTGATGGTCTAACCTGGAAAATTTTCGCTTTATATGCTTTGCAGCAGAGTGAAAAAAGGCCTGCGGTTCAGGCCAGTGCAATGGGTTAAGGGAACGTCTGTGAGAACCTGCCATTAAAACGGTTGGTCTGGCAACGGTTAGACCGTCCTGTTACTGACGGCTGAGCTGTGTGGTCGTGTCTTCTACAGGAACCTGCATATTTTTGCCGGTGGCATGTCGGCAGCGGGGCCTGTTGTCTTATCATCATACTGTGGTGGCAGCAGCAAAGAGTCCCTTGCAAGCCCGGAATTGGGCACCATTTGGTAAAAAGTTCTCCCTTCATGTGCACGTGACTTCACGATATAACCGCGCTCATTGAGTAGACGGGCACCCGGCGATTCTGGCTGTAGGAGCATCTGCTCCAGTTCAGATTGTGCCGGGGTACCAACAGCGGGCAGGATAGCTTCCTGCTGGAGCCGCAACGCCTCAGCTTTCAGAGAATCAAGGATGCCAGCGGAAATCTGATTTTCCAGCCCGGGTTGATCAGCCGCCACGATGATCTTATCTGCCAGGGTCATGGCTTCTGGTAACTTGATTTGTCGAAGTTCCTCTTCATTGTGCAGACTTCGATAAGCGCCACCGGAGCCGATATCCGGATCCCAGCAGTCTGGCAGCCGGGAATCTTCGTGCTTGCGGTGTTCTGCGAAGCAGGCTGAGATACCGGCTTTCTCAGCGATAACGAACCGGACCAGATCGTCCAGACACTCACGCAAACACTGATAGGGGTCCGGTGCCTGTTCAATCAGTAATCGTCGTTTATGGTTATCAACCGGGAGATGGTATTTACTGGTGAACGGATTGGCTGTCCGGTGATGCCAGCCACCGGTAATGCTGGCCAGATCCCGAAAACTCAACAATGCTGACTGGATCAGCAGGGTGAATTGCGGGTTATTGACCACTGCCAACAGCTCGATCATTTCCGGATGAAAATGGCCATCATGGATCATTTCCAGGGTGTCCATTGCTGCTGAGTCAGTTGACAGTCTGATCGCCGGAAAGTCCTCCCGGGGCGGTTTGACCCGAAGGATATCCACTATATCCCCAAAGCGCAGCACCTGGCGCAGCAGTAACTCATCCTCCGGGCATCGGTGGTCAGGGATAAACGACGGGTTACCCTCATCCATCATTTTACAATTTTTGTTTCTCAGGGCGCTGGCCACCAGAGTAACCAGCTGCCCGGGGTACTGTTGCAGCCCGGTCATATCACGCTGGAACAGTTCCGCTGCCCGAAGCTCTTCAACCTCTTTATGCTCATCTTCAGCGACAGCATCGTGGTAGAGTTCGGCAATGGGCAGCAACTCCAGCAACTGGGGATGCTCAAGCAGTAACTCCCGGAATGGCTTATGAAAGTGCGGCAAAACCTTTTGATCCATAAGGAATTCGGTGGCCAGCTGGGTGCGCAGGGCGTGATCCAGTCCGTGCCATTTGCGGTAAAAGGGTTGAATGCCCTCCGCCAAGATGATTTGCGCCCTGTAGGGATGGGGAAACTGGTAATAATGCTGACCGACCACCTGGGTAATTGACCCATAGTGGCCACCAGGCAGGTTTTCCCTGCCCTCAAAGGTTGGCGGGGATGCCAGAAATGTCTCCAGCCAGGCAAGCTGGTTCGCACCGTGTTCTATTGACCGGACCACCACAGGATCAGGGAAGCAATAGGCCTTCCCCAAGAATATAATAATCTTATCGCTAACAGATGATTTGCGCGTCGCTATATTCTCTAAATGCTCACGTAACTTTTCATCACTGTAGCGCCGGGGTGATAATCGCTGTTCCAGAAATTCCCAGACTGCACCCCCGTTTTCAGACCGGTTCACAACAAAGCGATCATAAAACTCTATGCCAAACAGTTCAGCGACCATCTGATGAAGATGGATACTACCGAACTTCCTCCTGTAGATGTCATGATACCGGAGCAATATCTTCTTCAGGGTCGACAAGCGACTGATAATCTCGTCAGGATCAGTAACGGGGCCGTCGTCACTTTGACAAAGAAGTGACCACAGCATCTCGTGTCGTATGATATCGGCTTCATCTGCTGTCAGCAGATTCGCCCTGCGAAAATGTGTGGCAAATATTAACAAGGTACAGTCAGGCAAGTTCCAGGATGGAGTGAGATAGACTCTTGTACCGTGTGCGATCAGAAGACAACACACCAACGGATTATTGTGGGAGACTCCTGAACACTGTGGTGACCCTGATAATAATGGTACAAACAATTTGTGTTTTAATAGCTCCCGACAAATAACAGCTTGTGTCGCAAAGTCGGATTTGGTTTGCTGCAGGAGGTAATCCCAGCTGAGTTTGACGCGCTGTTGTTCGTAATTATTATCTGCCCCGTCGTACTTGATTCCGGGAAAATGTTCTTTTATCGGGCATTGCCTGATCAACGCCTCCATCAATAGATTTGGTAAACCGACCGGACTTTTAACCTTGTCGTCCAGGGCTGAAAGTGCGGTCATGAATTTTGCTGAATCGTAGTGCTCAATGGCTGTCAGGAGGGCGTTGATATCAATATTTTCTTCTCCAAACTCCACTGCTACCGTGCTGACCTGCGGTGGGATATTTTCCAACAGCTTCAGGAATCGCTCACAGCCGGACTGGCTCAATAACTGGTAAAGGTTATGCTCATAACCAATGACGCTCCCATATCGGGAAAAAGTATGGGTGTGGTATTGCAGCTGTTGCACTTGTGCACGGCTGAGTGTCACCGGGGAGTGAACCACGCCCTGAAAGCTGTTGAACAGGCACAGTTTAACCGGTTCACGGAACTCACCGCCGGACAGGTTACCTTTCTTTTGCTCAAGCGTCAGGATATTGCCCATAACTTCTTCAATACGACGAAAAGAGAGTTCCCTGCCAAAGTCAAGAAGATAGCCATAGTGCATGCGGTCAAAATTAATTTGACAGATAATCTCGGGATATTTGCCAATTTTCGTACTGAATGTGGGATGCGCTTTGTGGAGTAAATAGCCATTCTTGCCAATGTGACCTGAGGATAATCTAAAAGTTGATCCGTCAAATAACGAATGCCATCTGCGTTCCAACTCATCCATTTTCATTGTTAACACATCCCAACTGGTAATTTTCTTGATACGATTCGAGTGCAGATGTTGGGGTTCTCCATTAGCATCTGAAGCAACATCTTGTTTAAAAGCCCAGCGCATATCGCAGCCGCGTTCAGGTTTCAGAATAGTAAGGATCCGGTCTGATCCCAACAGAAACTCATTAAAGCGCTTATGGTGAGTGGTTAGGGCATATCGGGAACCCCGGCGCAATAAACTCACCGGTCTGTATTGATTTCCGGAACCCGCTTCGTTTGACGCATTGACAACACGGACCATCATTCCGGAAAACTGACCGTTTAATGCAGTAACAGGGTGATAATTGTCACCTGCAGATTGTGATTCATTAAATACCGGTGAACCAGCGCCTGCTCCCTGCTGAGGTATGGACATATCAATGATCTCCTTGAATTTAAAATCGTATACGACTTACATTTTATTGTTGTTTCAGAGTGTCTATTGATGTTTTAGCGTGGCGTGCTGATCAAAATTGAAGAACCCTTGCCCGGTTCAATGCACTGCCTTTTGCATACGGGCATCATTCGGTAAACGGGATGCCGCTCTCGTTGTGCACGTTTCACCCGAATCCCCCCGCCATTATCCCGGGACCATAACGTCATCTGAATTCAAGCGAACATAAGCGTCAGACAAAAAAAATACCGAAAGGTTCTTTAAAATCCGGAGCCAGACAGGTCAGGCAGACGAACCTGAATATCTAATGCCCTGATTTTTGCGACGCTGCATTCTTTGCTCCCTGGAACGCTTCTTTTCTCGCTCTGCGAAAGCGGGATCATTCTGGTAACGCTCCTTTTGGCGCTCTCTTCTGAGCTTGTTTTGGCGCTCGGCGTAAGCGGGATTTTTGCGCCGCTCCCTCAAGCGCTCCTGTTGGCGCATGAGATAACCAGGACTTTTGATACGCTCCCTCATGCGTTGTCGTTGGCGCTCGGCAAACTCTGGATCATTCTGGTAACGTTCCCTTTTTTGCTCCCTTTGGTGTCTCCTTTTTTTCTCCAGTGAAGTGGGATCGCTTTGGCGCTTCATTATTGAAGGGGGAGCATCAACAATTTTTTTTGCCTGGATCGTTTGGTTATCACTTGAAGTCTGGTTCAGGTTTAGTGGGGTTATTAAAGTAACTGGTGGTAAAATTTGTGGTTTAGAGACTATGTCAGGAGGGTTGGTTAAGGGATAAATCGGATTCAAATTGTACGATGGTACTGCCTCCCTGATCTCAGGCTGACTCCCAGGTAAGCATATCTGCTGATTAAAAGGAATGTCTGGTGTTGACGGTAGCGTATACTTAATGGACTTATTACTGGAATTCTCAAATGTATATTTATCAGAAACTGGTTTTGACCTATCAGGAGTATCTGTGCCGAAACTTTCTTCTGTATCGGAAGGTACCAGAGGTTTAATACCATATTCGTTCAATAAACTGAAAGGATTAGGGGAGAGGTTGGGTATATCTGATTGGTTATAGTGAGCAGGAAAAGGAGTGTCCAATATCTGAACAGACATGCAATGATACGTCAGTGGTTTTTCGCTGCCATCAGATATATACGTTTGTTCTAATATGTCTGATGCCCCTAAATAAGGATCAGAGAAAACGGGATCAAGTAACGGTGACTTATTTGAGCAATCCATGGAATTACTGAATTATTAAATTACAGCTTAAGACCTGTCTTTCTTATCAAAGTTCCTCCCCAACATAATCCATTCAATATTTAACTACAAAATAAATGCAGGTTAAGATGACGCCAACAACATCAGGATCATTGGGCTGTTTTGCCAGCCCGGCCCCTCCGGTTCTGCCGGAAATAAAGGTACAGGCTGTCACCGAAAAGCACTTGATCAGTGTTGATGATGAGAGATTCAGGCCTCTGAAAGCGGTCATGGACAGCAAAAATATAAAGTCTCTATTCATCCGCGAACTGAAACAATTATCAGACAGAGTGATCACGGTTTTTCCGCCAAAGGAATTTCTGTACATCGGGATAGGCCGAAGCCCGGCAACGGTCATTGCAGAGCTTCAGGGGCGGTTAGGAAAAGACGCGGCATGCAATATGCCGCTTTCCGATTTTCAGTTTCTGGAATCCCTTAAAAAGGGCAGGGTTCGATTTAAACAAAAGATGACTCCTGAACAACAGAAGGCTCTTTTCCATCATTTTGATAAGGTTCTTGGGTCGCTAGCCAGCAATCGAAAAGTGCTGATTATTGATTATGTCTGGTCAGGATGCACACTATTGTCAGCCACCTATTTTTTCCATCAGTATTTTCGAGAAAAAGACTCAGCCATGGTCGTGAGTCCGGCGACGGGCAACAGCGAGAGAAAGGTGCATGCCCTGGCACTGGGCGACTGTCTGATATTACCAAAAGATATTACTTCCTACGGTGCGAATCTGATGCAGGCAATCCAGCCGGTACTTCCTGCCGGGTGCTATGACCAGTGGGAATACGGCGATGGTTTTGAACACATCCTGCATTTTTCCCATGCCAAACCGCTTGCCGAGTACACCCAGCGGGTCACTGTAGCTGATCTGGCCAGGGGTAAGGCGGAAAATTTATGCCGCAATCCTCTCTACGATCTGCTGGTTGACTACTTGCGCGCAGAAGATCATGAGGCGGTACCAGCAGCACTGTTTACTGAGTGGGTTCTCTATCATGAATATGTACCTTGATGGGCTGGGAGCCTGTCCTCACGGCAACTGCTCCTGCGTTGCTCTAGCTCCTGCATCCATGCAGTCGTGCGGTTGCGATAAATTGGTCTAAAAATTCCTGCTTTTTCGTCAAATAGCCCCGCTATTCTCCTCAGAAGCAGAAATTTTTATCCTCAATTTTCTGCCATCCTCGCTACGGGCGCTATTCTCGGACAGCCTCCTGGAACTGAATGTTCATGCTGGTCAGATATCTTGATAGCATGGTCTGCCCGGGTAATCTGAGCCATCAGTTGTTCATGCACCCCGGCAGGACCGTGCACTCTGAATATGCGCATCAGTTTTCTCAGCATGGTTTCAGCGGCTTGTCGTTTTACCGGAGATAGTCCTTCGAGGTTATCAATACCTTTCATAAAACATTCAATGGATTTGCCGGACTGCTCAACACTGAGAGACTCCGACACGGTTATCCATAGGCTTTTGGCCTCATTGATCAGAAAATCATTGCTATAGCTGGCGAGTGCCTGAACATTATCTTCTGGCCATTCCCGGATTCTTTTAGCAACATTGAACAACAACAGGTCGGTGGGGTGGAGCCCTTCATAATCGGCCTTGGTCAAGAGTGTTTTTAACAAGTGTTCCCTATCCAGGGCGATCCGGTTTTGCAGGCAATCAGAAGGATAATCGGTATCGAGATCCTGTTTATTACTGACATTATTGAGCAGTTGCAACAGGGATTTAAGCAGGGCTGGCTTTGCCAGTTGCGCTATCAGGTGCAGAAGGTTTCTGTTATCACCGGAAGGGTTGGCTGTCAGCAACTGATTAAGGTAGTACAGGCGGAGGTACCGGGTTTCTTCAAGACATTTGATCAGTGTTTCGCAAGCCCTGTCGTGCCCTTTTGCTGCAGCGAAAATCAGCGCGCTGGATGGCTTACCCTCATCATCCTGCCCCAGCAATTCCGATGGAAAGATTCTGCCCTCTTTATGCAGTGACTCCAGTAAGGGGAATGCCCCCGAGACATTAATAATCTGGAAGGGCAGGTTGTCCGTTGACCGCCAATGGCAGCTGCGCTCATCGGTAGCTGGCCAGGGAGGCTCAATGATATCCGTGTATTCGCAGGGGACGTGCTTTTCCTGAGCTTTACAGTCCCCAACAATTTCTTCAATAACGCTTGCAGTATCTTTGTTTTCACGGAGATATTGACACAACACCCGCTGTATAGTGCGGTCTTCTGACAAGTGATGTCCATGCTCAAAGGCTTTGCTGAACAGTGCCAGCTCGGCGGCTCTTGTGTTTTTTTTCTGAGCCTCAAGCTCTGGCTTCAGGCTGGCTTCCAGTTGTGCAACCGCTGCCCTGACCCGCGCTGTATTTTCCGCAACGATGTTTTCTGTTGCCTGAATTTGTTGTTGTAAGTCCGCCATTTTGTTTTCTATATCATCAATGGGTACCAGACTTTCCAGCTTCATTAAACGGAGGATATCCGGAAGGATTTTCGGAAGAGTTTCCGGGTCGATATGGTGAGACTGACACTTCCTTGCAAGCTCCAGCCATTGCATATCTTCGTGATACATTGCACGGTTTCTGCTGTGTTGCAATCCCTTTGAATACAGCGTTGAAGTTGCCTGCCGCTGGGCACTGCTTGCATCGATCAAGCCGCCATAATCATTTCTCTTATCATAGGCAATAAGTGCATCAGCATAAGAATACGTTCGGTCTTCAATCATTATCTCGCAATGCATTCGGTTTTCTAACAGGTTAAACAGTGCTTCCTTACATTCTTGCAACTTCCCGGCAATTTTATTATGCGCCTTTTCCACCGCGACCAGGATTTTGTTTTCTCTCTCAATCTGTTGTCGTTGATTGTCAATCTTTTCGGTATTCTTTTCCCTGAGTAGATTTATAGTCTCAAACAGGTCATAGCCGAAGTTGCTGTGTCTGCTAATAAATTTGCGGGAGCGGTTGCTCGCAGTAGTTTTCAGCGGTTCGCTGTTTGCTCCCATACCGATCAAGTCGAACAGGCTTTTTCCGGCAGATAATGCAGGCTCCAAAGGAGCAGACTCAATGACTTCCTGTAATTGCTGTTGTTGTTGTTTGCTCAGCGGCTCCGTATCAATACCGGAAGGTTTTGCGGTATGTGCCTGTGCCATCGACTCCAATGTTGATAGCAGAGGTTGGTCATGCAGGTAATCAATCTCATGCAACGGGTGTAACTCACACTTTTCCTGCTCGCTCCGCAAGCGGAACATGCTGTGGTCATGCCTTTCACGGGTCCGATGCAGCGCTTTTTGTTGCTCAATATCAGGTGCGCTGTACATGGGGTCTTCGTGTTGCAGATAGTCCAGTGTGTACTGTAATGATCGATATCTATTATGTTGATCCAGGGCTCTGTAACTCCATCGCTGGCCCACCTCGGCAATACGTTGGGCCAGTTGCTCAGGCTGTTGATTGAACGCACGGATATCTGGATGAAACAGAGCCTTGCTGACTGGCCCTGTTTCGTAATAGGTTCTTAATGCAGAAACAGTGTTCAGCAGTTTCAGGTCCTCCGGGGAGATTTCAGGGTTTTCAGGCCCGGAAATGATTGCGTTTATCAGTTCCTGCAACTCTTGTGGGGGAGTGAGTCGGTGTATTTTTGAGAGTTTTTTCAGCGTATTTCTGGTTTCAACCCACTGGTTATGGATGGACGCTGTCTCATGGGTTGATTGCCACTGGCTGTGCTCCTGTTGTATACGGTGGAACTGATCAGACAACGCAATAATCTGTTTTAAGGTTTCGTCCTCATTTTGAATGGGGCGATTGGCACTGATCGTGCTGTTGGCAAACTGCTCCAGCCGATCTATTCCGGCTTTAGCAGCCTCTTTCTCGGTAATCAGACCATCGTCATTGATTTGATTGAGCCAGGTGCCAATCAGTGGGATAAGTGTCTTGAGTTGGTCATACAGGTAATGTCGGGATAGCTGGGCTCTATCCTCAGTGGGATTGATCTGGTCAGACATTGCCATGTCAGAGTCAATACGGGAAGCATCGCAGGCTATCGGTGTTGTTCTACTGACGTACTCTTCAGGAAGAAACTGCTGACAAAGTTCGGAAGCTATTTTAATCAGGTTTTTGATTTCACGGTTAAGGTTTTCCTGGTAGGCAGGCTGGTGATGAGCCGTTAATATCTGCTGCTGCTGCTTCAGACTGTTTAACTCCCACCGTTGGTCCATTCTGTTTTCTACTTTCCTGATCATCTGGTCGATTATGAATGGGTAGTCATCAGAGGGCTGCTTCGATGGGCGGATGGATTCCAGGATTGAATCCATTATTTGCTGATAGCTGCAACTGCGGTCACTTTGCCGGAAAGCGGCTTTCACAGACTGCCGGATCCTGTTCCCCAGTAAACCATCAGGTTGGCACCACTCGTTTCTGAAAAGCTCACCCATTTGCAGCTTTAGTTTATTGGATTCACTGTTAGCGTGGCGACCGTAATAGTCATTGGCAAACCGGAGAGAACGACTTCTGGATTGAATGATATACAGCGTTTTGATTAAACGCCTGAATAGGTTGTCTGTTGGGTGTAAATCAGCAAATAACTGAAAGGCCGTTAGCTCCAGCAGCTGTTTGCACATGTTAGTGTCAGGTAGCCCGGGGAGCAGGGCTTCTATTTGCTGTAACAGAGAGCATAATGTCTGGCTTGATGCCTGGCCCTGAAAACGGGTGATGATTCCCCTGAGGTTAAGGCCTGGCTCTCCGGTTGTCTCTGCCACTGCCAACAGTTCCCTGATAACGTCCATAGTCTCCCGCTCGGCAGGGGGGAGTTCGGTGATGCTTGCAGAAGAAGCTTCTGTTTTTCGCGCTTTTCGGGGGACAGACTCGGTGGCGGGGCTGATAGTGAGCTGCCTTTTCAGTGACGCTTGTACATTGCCACTGTTTGCCAAAACAGTGCTGTCGTTTTCTCTGGCCACCTGCTGAATAACTGGCAGAATTTCGGTGTTGAAAACCTGGTAGACATAGGTGATTTGACGTTTATCCTGAGCGCTCCCGGTAAACAGGAAGGTGATGGGTACCTCCATTTTTAGCCAGTCAACCGGTTTTGTCAGATCAGTTGATCGGGTCGATAGCAGAAAATCCTCCCGTAGTTTTTGTTCGTCGCGTCCCATTCGTTCAATCCTCCGGGTACGTGAATTGTCTTCAAGTTTTGCTGAAGGAATACGAAAGTGTTTGTCCCTGGGCAGAAGCAGATGTTGTGGATCAAGTGTGACAGCTCGGTGGCTGGTCAGCAGATAGTCGGGGACGCTAAGATAGTTCTCTGCTGAAATGGTGTTGTTGCCATAAGGTGCTATGTCGTAATAACGGTCCTCCCGGCACTCCATTTTGGAGAATCTTACCCAGCGTTCACCGTCGTCGCTGTGATATAAACTGCGCTGGTAACGTCCATGGGTGCGCTGCATGGCTTGAAACCCTTCCACGTCGCTATCATCGTCGTAGCTATCATCGTCGTAGCTGTCATCTGAATCTTGTCGGGCAGGTTTATGGGCGCGCAGTGCGGCTCGCAACTCTCCAAAGTCGCTATCGCCACCGTAGCTATCATCTGAATCTTGCTGGTAAGGATTATGACCGGCTATTTCGGCTTGCGACCTTTCCAGGTCGCTCACCTCTCCGTAGCTGTCATCTGAATCTTGCAGGTAAGGATTATGACCGGATATTACAGCTTGTGACCTTTCCGGGTCGCTATCCTCGCCGTAGCTGTCATCTGAATCTTGCTGGTAAGGATTATGACCGGGTATTACGGCTTGCGACCTTTTCTGGTCGCTATCGTCGTCGTATCTATCATCTGAATCTTGCCGGTAAGGATTATGGCTGGGTATTACGGCTTGCGACCTTTCCAGGTCGCTATCCTCGTCGTAGCTATCATCTGAATCATGCCGGGCAGGTTCATGGGGGCGCAATCCGGCATGCAGCTCTTCCGGGTCGATATCATCGTCGCAGCTGTTATCGTCGCAGCTGTTATCGTCGCAGCTGGCATCTGAATCAGAATTATGGGCGGGTACGCGGTGTGACCTTTTATAATCGCTATCGTAGTCGTAGTAATCATCTGAATCTTGCTGCTCAAGTTCATTGGCAGGCAGTACGGCCTGCAATCCCTCATTATGATGGTCAATAAGGGTTCGGGCCTTATTCACGGCCTCCAAGGGCACTGATAGCCCATCCGTTGACGCCATCATTATTATGCACTGCGCCATTCTCAGCTGGAGAGTTTTAATCAGGCAGTTAACCGATTGTTCTTTGGATTTCTTTATGGCTTCAGTAACATTTTCATTGATGGAGTAGGTCAGGATCAGTTGGGTTTTGTACATTTTCAAGAGAATATCCTTACCAATGCTCCCTGTTGCCAGTAGTTTTTTCAGCAGGGACTGGTCTCTGAATTTAAGCAATGTGTAGATAATGCCCAGGCGGTTTTCTGCACTGACTGACGGGGTGAGGTCACAGAGCAGTGTGTTAAAGAGCTCAACGACTTCAGACAGTTGTTGTGGGGTGGCATCATTAATGGCCTTATCCATTCCCTTTTTTAGCCACTGCATACCAGGGTTGTCCGTTTCATGGCCACTACTGAGCAGACGTTCTTTATAGATACAGAGTTTCTGCAGCCCGGTCCTTCTCAGGTCTGGTAATTTTGTGTAAAGCTTGTTGGTAACCATACTTTGCAGCCAGGTCAGCTGCTGACTGCTGAGTTTGCTGCCTTTCAGATGGTGTTGTGATAGCCAGAAAAAAAGCGGCTTCAGCAGGGTAAAGCCGGGATGGACGGTTAATTTCAACGTTGGAATCAGGGCGGCCAGTGCCGTGCACTCTGCCTCGGTGGCAGGTGACAAACCGGGCTCTGTGTTGAGAGCATGGGCAATGTGCTGCCTGATGGCTGAGTCCTGAATTTTCAGAACCATCAACAGTATCCTCTGCCAGTGAGCCATGGCTACTGCTTTTCTTTTTTGCACATGATCCAGAATAACACCCGGGTCTTTACCTGCCGTTTTTCCCGGAGGGGCTAGACGATCACGCAGCTCGCGGAATGTCTCATCACCGAGATCCTCCCGGGTAAAGTGATGCAGGCCAATACTTATGGTCTGCTGCCCATTGATTTTTATATGCGCTGAGGCGGGCTGCTCACCTGCCAGGTGATACAGCTCCTGTAGTTTATACCCCTGTTTTATCCGGGTTATCAGTTCCAGTAAGAATCCGGTCTGAAGATGTGATGGGTGATCTGAGACTTTGATCATCTCCTCCGGGTTCATTTTTCTTAAATAGGGGGTGAACTCAAGGGCTGGTAACAAATGCGTCAGGACAGACGTTTGCGACATCCCTGTTGTTGACATTAACGACGGAATGAGTTGTTCAAAAAGACGGTTTTTTTTAAATGTCTGTTTGTAATCAGTCTTGGTCAGTTGGTGAAGATGCACTCGGTCAGCAATGGTTTTTTCTGGAACCCTTCTTGTGACATAGCCTGATACATGGTCTGTGGAAATAACAGGAATCTGTTTTTTGGTTGTCTGAGTGCTGCAGTACGAGGTACCCGGGCTCAGCTTGTCTGATTGTGATGAAATCGTTAAATCAAGAAGCTGTGGACTTAATGCGGTGTTGAGTTTATCCATACTGCTGCTCTTAATGCTAATTGTCTGTTTTGATCACAAAGACCGGCGAAGTACCATGTGGTTGATCAGATGTATTAATAGCTTTCGTACAAACCCTGATAATCAGAAGCAGCCCCGGAGGACAGCTGTACGACAAATTACGGAAAACTGGCTCAGCAAGTATCCTGTTAGTTCATCCAGTTAAGTAAAAGTTCCCGCTTTATATTTTTTCCTGTAAAGGTTGGTCTAACGTGCTGATATTGACAATGGCGGGATGATGATGGAGTTCAACGGCCGGTAGATCAAATCAGGGTCATGTATGGTCCGCCCCGCTTTGCAAGGAAAAGTTTTCCATCGTGTATCAACAGGATTCGCAGGTAGGTATCGCCCCGTTTACTGATCCCCAGCAACGTGGGCACGCCACCGGTCGATTGCTGCTTTGGCACCAAGCCAGCCAGGCAGCCATTTCTCTGCCATTTTTAAATGCTGATATATCACCAATCGCAGCAAACAGTGCTGTAGCACTGAGTAACCCAATGCCGGGTATGGTTAGCAAAAGTTTGCAAGCTTCAATGCCGATAACGCATTGAGGCAGGTTAGCCATAAAGGGCAAGAGTTCCTTGCGGTTAAGTTTCTTTTTGAGAGCCACATGACCTTTGGCATTAACTCCATGTAACTGGAAACTCTTTTTGCTCAGATCGATTCCGAGAAAAACAACCGATCTTTCTGGTTTGCTCCTGATTTGTTAATCTTGCCCATGAATGGCTCGCTCCGTTTCTTATTCTGAATGATGTCCGAACAACTCATTCTATCTTGGCTCATTTGAAGCCGTTTTGGGAGCGGGGCGGATCATTCCATTAGGTCTTTCTTTTTGCACGTCACTGGTTATCTACCGTCTAAGGAATTGTCTTTTAATAAGTTCCCGATTTCCGTTCACCCTGAGTGCTGAGCTTGTCGAAGTATCGAAGGGTCGTGCCATCGAACTTCGATACTTCGACAAGCTCAGCACTCAGTCCGAACGGAGTCAGGCAATGAGAATAGGGAAGTTATTTCCAGACAACTCCTAAGATATGCAAGATGAAAGACCCCAAGTTTTGCTGGTTCAGGTGCATGGCGAGGTTGTGTTCCCCAATGCCATGGTATTCAGCGAAGGCAAAACCATAGCGGATTATGTCAACAGTGCCGACGGTTATTCCCAAAAGGCGGATCAGTCTCGAGTACTGGTATTGCATACCGGTGGCACCATTACCCGCATCGAATACAACGATGGCTGGCTCACCGGTGGCAAGCTGGCGAAGTACGATGTCAAGCCCGGCGATGAGATTCTGGTGATGCCAAAGGTAGACGACAAAACCATGCAGTACACCAGTGATATTACGGAAGTGGTTTACCAGGTGGCCATGAACGCGGCGGTGGTGTTGAAACTTTAATACAGGGTTGAAAGTGTCTCATCAATCAAAAGGGTTAGTCACAGAAAAACCAGGGATTTTCCTGAAATCGGTATCCCTGGTAAGAATCTCACTGACGCTGTGCTCTTTCATAACTGCTGCAATACGACAGTCGTGAACAAAGTTGCCTCTGACAGGTGCCACTTGTTGGATAATTTCTGCAAAATACAGCAGATGGTCAGAGCCGGGATCAATCCGGAATACCGCTGGTTGGTCGAGAAGGTTCCTTATATTGGCGAGTGCTTGCTCAATACCCAACGGTTTCGGCTTGATTAATTTTGGATGGGTGACCACCCTCAGATATTCAAATATATTGATCCAGGTAATGCAGTGGCGGGTTTTCTGTGAGGCAACCTGCTCCAGAAGTGCCCTGGCCAGCTCATGCTCATCAAAAAAGGGAATGCTGGCGTAGACAAGAATGTTGGTATCAATCAGCTTCATGGCTTATTCCGCTCAACTCATGGGGCATTAAGCCAGGTCATCAAGGTAGCTGCGATCCGATGGATCGAAACCATCGGCAGGTTTGCCATTTTTTGCCACATGCCATTGGAAAGGCACTTGGTCGGGTTCATTTTGCTGTGCGGAAATAGCCATGCGAATGAGCTGGTTTGCCAACTGGCTCACGGTTGTGCGTTCTCTGGCTGCTTGCTCCTTGAGCTGGGCAAGCAAGCCCGGTTCCAGGTCCAGTGTTGTTCGCATGGTTTAACCCCTTTTTCTTTTTTAGTTTGATACATCATGAATATGATAATAGTGCATCATGATGCATTGGCAAGGCATCATTGACGTCTCCGGTTTTGGATACTCACCTTCCCAGTGGTATCCAGTGAAGAAGGCAGCCCGACACTGAAAACCATTCTGGCAGATATTGATAACCCGGCGCTGGTTGAGCATATTCAGAGGGTGGGGCAGCTTTTTTATCAGAGGTAAAAAGGCAAAGTTTAGCTTCGAAATCGCTCTGGCCAGAAGCCGACATCCATAAACTGGTCAAAACTCTAGAGACAATCCGGGGGGAAATCCTCTTCAGGTAAACCTGTCTCAATGTGCGCATACCAGATTGCATCTTTATATGCCTTCGAGATGCACTCCACCAGCTTGCTTTGAAGGCTAGGGCTATCTGACAAAAGTGCGGTGATCTCTTTTCTCTGAACTTCCTCAAAATATTCACTGCTCACCTGGGGATTAAACAGGTGGATAACTCCACTATTGGATGACGCGGATATCTCGGGTTTGCTATGCGCTGTTTCGATAAATGCGTGGCTCGCTACCAAAAATAGGTAGAAGTGCTTGATTTGATTGGCGGTAGCGTGCTTTTTGGTTGGGTGTTCGGTTTTGCTGCTTGAGCTTTGCGAGCAGATCAAGAATCAAGACTTAATGGAATGGTCCGCCCCGCTCCCAAAACGGCTTCAAATGAGCCAAAATAGAGGTTCTGGAAGATGCTGAAAACGGTTTAACAGTGTTGTTCCGTGAACTGCTCAGTGAACTGTACGAAGAGATGAAACACCGGGACGAGCGAGTAGAAAAGCTTGAACAAAAGCTCGAAACCATTGCAGCCAATAATGAAGCTTGCAAACTATTGCTAACCATACCCGGTATTGGGTTGCTAAGTGCTACGGCACTGTTTGCTGCGATTGGTGATATATCAGCATTTAAAAATGGCAGGGAAATGGCTGCCTGGCTGGGCTTGGTGCCAAAGCAACAATCGACCGGTGGCGTGCCCACGTTGCTGGGGATCAGTAAACGGGGCGATACTTACCTGCGAACCCTGTTGATACACGGTGGCAGAAACATCGTCAGGGTAGCCGACAAACACGACGATCGACGTAATAATTGGATTAAAGAGCTTGATCAGCGCAGGGGCAAGAATATATCAGCAGTAGCTGTTGCCAATAAAAACGCTCGCATTGCCTGGGCTGTGTTAACCAAGAAAGAGCCGTACAAGGCAGCTGCATGAACATAGTCATTAAACTATTAAACATTTGTCGTTAGACAAGAAAAGCAAAAGCGTTTAATCAGTGTAAGAAGCCTGCAACGAGTTGCGCGGATAAAGTTCAAATGATGGCATAAAAGGTAAGACCTGCACTCCCTTGAACCTGACCGGGGTCAGGGCCTGTAGAGACCGAAGACTTGATGAGGTGGGAGTGAGCGGATTCCATCAGGGCCAGAGGCATTGAGACCTCACCCCAAAGGCCGGTCTCTTTATTAAGAGAATGGAAGCATTACTCTTTAGTCATGATGGAAAACTTATCCTTGCAAAGCGGGGCGGACCATATATGACCCCGGTTTCTTGATTGATGGGTATGAGTGGCGGGTGAATCGGTTCCGGATTTTTTGAACCGCAATGGGTGACGGCTCCCACAGATAAAATCCTGAAGCAAAATTCGGCAGGTAAACAAGACTCTCTTGATTAAAACCGCGGGTAGAGAGTCACAGCCTGGTTTCCTCAATGCCCGGCATTAAGGCGACAGTCTCATTCACCGCTATTGTTCTTGGCAGTTTGACGGCTCTCCTTTTTTCTTGAAGGAGGCATTCCAGGCGGCGTTCCGTCACTAGATGGCCGCTCTTGCCTGCAGCCTTCAAAGGCGACTTGGCGAAGCACCATTTAAATACCCGGTATTTCCCGAGAAAGCAAAGAGCCCATTTCTGTTCCGGGTCAGCGCCCTGTTCAAGCAAAAAATTCAGAACCGCGCCGTGCCCGTTCTGGGCAGCGACGAAGAGGGCGGTCGCTCCATCCTTGCAAGCGGCCGACAGGAACGCCCTGACCGCCGTGGACTTGTCCGCCTCCGGCAGGCTTTCCACGGCCTCGTTGAGCGCCCCGACCAGGTATTTCACGACGCCGAGATGCCCGTTCTGGGCTGCGATGTAGAGGGCAGTCGCTCCGTCCTGGCAAGCGGTCGACAGGAACGCCCTGACCGCCCTGGACTTGTCCGCCTCCGGCAGGGTTTTCACGGCCTCGTTGAGCGCTTCGACCAGGTATTTCACCACGCCGAGATGCCCGGTCTGGGCAGCGATGAAGAGGGCAGTCGTTCCGCCTTTGCAAGCGGCCGACAGGAACCTCCTGACGGCCGTGGACTTGTCCGCCTCCGGCAAGGTTTCCACGGCGTCGTTGAACGACTCGACCAGGCATTTAACGACGCCGAGATGCCCGCACTGGGCAGCGATGTAGAGGGCGGCCGTTCCGCCTTTGCAAGCGCTCGACAGGAACGCTCTGACGGCCGTGGATTTGTCCACCTCCGGCAGGGTTTTCAAGGCCTCGTTGAGCGCTTCGACCAGGTATTTCACCACGCCGAGATGCCCGTTCTGGGCAGCGATGTAGAGGGCAGTCGTTCCGCCTTTGCAAGCGGCCGACAGGAACCTCCTGACGGCCGTGGACTTGTCCGCCTCCGGCAGGGTTACCACGGCCTCGTTAAGCGCCTCGCTCAGGTATTTTACGACGTCAAGATACCCGTTCTGGGCAGCGATTAAGAAGGCGGTCGCTCCGTTTTCGCAAGCACTCGACAGGAACACCCTGACCGCCGTGGACTTGTCCGCCTCTGGCAGGTTTCCCACGGCCTCGTTGAGCGCCTTGATCAGGCATTTTGCGACGTCGAGATGCCCGTTCTGGGCAGCGATGTAGAGGGCGGTTGCTCCGTCCTGGCAAGCGGCCGACAGGAACCTCCTGGCGGCCATGGACTTGTCCGCCTCGGGCAGGGTTCCCACGGCCTCGCTGATAGCCTCGATCAGACATTTCGCGACGCCGAGATGCCCGTTCCGGGCAGCGATGAAGAGTGGATACACATGCCGGGTAGTATTAGCAACTTTCGACGGGAATGACCTGTTCACCAGAGCCGGATCGTTCGCCAGCAACTCTTGAACCCAGGGAAGATTATTGCCGCGACAGGCCGCCAGTATCGGGGCCTCACCGTTTGGATTTGATCTGTCGTCATCGACAGCACTGGCAAAGGAAGGCGCAGCACTCGGCCCCGATAAGGGGGCGTGTTGAGCGGTTAACCGGCAGGTAGAAAAACGACTCCGGATAGCATCCATCAATTGGCCACTCGATACGATACGGAAAGTGGAATTATAGGTGTTCAATCGTTTTTGTCTTTTTTTTCCTCGCGTTAAGAAAGGGTCAGAGACGCCAGGGTGGGTGGGCGCAGTTTGCAGTCTGCGGAGGCGCGGAGGCCCAAGGCAAAGAAGCGCTGCCCGGGAAGGCCGTCTGTCCGCCGGTACGATGGTAGGGATCGGGGAAAGACAAAAATCAGGGTCATCATTTTGCATAACACGTGTCGTTTATGGTGATAAACAAACAATATATTTGCACAATGAAAGACCTGCCCCCAGCTTTTCTGACCCCAGCTTTTCAGGAACGTATTGAGCTGCCCCCGGAAGAGAAGCAGGGTGCCATTGAGACCTTCTTCACCAAAGTCCGGGAGGAGCTGGATATCATTCCCAAATCCGCAGTGACCGTTAGCATGCTGGCCTGGATCATCATTGCCAAATATTGCGATGCCCTGCCATTGTTCCGGCAGGAAAAAATACTGGCACGCTATGGCGACTCCATTACCCGGACGACCATGGCCAACTGGCTGATCCGGTTGTCCCTGCAACTGCAGTCCCTGATCAACCTGATGGCAGACCATCAGCGAGCTGGGCACATCATAAATGCTGATGAAACCCGGATCCAGGTACTCAAGGAACTCAGCAGGGCCATCCACTCGGATAAGTACATGTGGGTGACCCTGGGTGGCCCACCAAGGCAACCGGCGGTGCTGTTCCATTACGATCCATCCCTGGGCAAGGAGGTTCCCCGGCACCTGTTCGAAGGGTTCAGCGGTTACCTGCAAACTGACGGCTATGCCAGTTACAGTGCCGAAACGGTTGAGAAACTGGAGCAGCTTCTACCCTGGGCAGTGAAGGCATCTCAAGAATAAGCCGATCCGGCGGGGTTGGCTATTACGCTGGTTAAATTAGCGTTTACGTTCTATTGTTGTCATCCCCAGCCGATTCTCCAACTGGAAACAGGTAATCCCCGAAGAAACCATGCAGTCACCTTCCTCCTCAGTAACCGCAGACACGGCATCCCCTTAACATTCACTGAAGCCGGAAGGCACCAGCCAGCAAACAGCCGAAAACAAGAAAGAAAGCGATCCATGTCAGGTTACCAGGTGGAACAGACAACAACGGTCACTGGAACATTTCCACCGCATCAACTGCAATCTGAATCCGGGCCCATCCCATCCATAAAGCGCAGGCGTGTTGCTGACAACAGCAGGAGTATTGTGTGTTCTGCAACTTCGCTACCTGCTAATCCGGAGCCAATGGAGACCGAACCGGCCATGCCTGCTGACGCAGCCTCCAGGCTTCCGGGAGTGATCAGTTCCATATCAAGAAATCTACCAACCCTCAGCGACAACAGTCTATTAACTGGCAATGAACATACCTCAGCGATGGTGCAGGTCATGCCTGACCCAATGGAGGATGTACCGCTCACTACAGAAATTAGTGAAACATCAATTTCAGAATTTTCTGTAAGCCAGCAAAATGAACTGCGAACACATTTAAAAAAGCAAGAAATTCAAGCAATATTAACGAATGCCGGGACTCTTCTGAAAAACCTCAAAGACAGGAAAATCCAGTTAGCGCGAGACAGGGGAAAGCCGCCCGTACATTCCCTCTTTTCCAAGTTAAAAAACTTCAGCATTGTTAAAGATTCAGCAACGCTTGCTGGAAGGAATGCTGCTCACAAACCACTCTCTACCTGAACTAGAGAAAATACCGGATCTCTGCTTTTCAAACCGAGTGTCAACAGATGATAAAAGAGGGGTGATAATCGGGAAATGCAGAATTTGAACTGTTGGAACCCCACCAAAGCCGAATGACTTATGTTGAATTAAGCACTGCTATCTGCAAAATGAGCTACGCAGTGGACTCAGAAACACGGAAAGAATGGAATGACGCCAGCGAGAAAAGGAGAAGAGACCCACTTGGGCTTGATGAAATAGTGGAATGGAATTTGGATTCATTGGCGACATTGGATTCATTGGCGACAGAGTCAGAACTGGTCAACAACGATGACTGGATGGAAGAGTTCCTACAAGGGCTATGTTGTGTTTAAGGGTTGAAAGTGAATAAATTCCAAAATCTTGTTGGTCAACCGATCAGTTGTTAAAGCATTAATGCCAGCTAGGAGGCTTGAAATAATTCCTCATTGAAATTTGGAAGCGATTAAAGGCAGTTCCTCAGCTTGCCGGTTTAGCCGTATCTTCGCTTTCCAGGAACTCCTCAGCATCAGAACGCGGGTCAATCTGCGCAACAATGGGTGTTGTGCGTGGTACTGGAATAAAGTGCTGCTCTTCGCTGGTGTAGATCGCAGGACGGTAAGCCATCCGAATCAGGAAGAAAAGACCGGTAGTGCCCATCACCGTGATGAAATACAGCATCAGGCCTTCAGGAATGTGGCTCATAAACAGTGAAGCGAAGATCGGGCCGATACACGCACCAAGGCTATAGGCCAGCAGAAGTCCCTGAGTGCCGGCAACAATATCATCCGGGTGCATATGATCACAGCCGTGGCTGATGGCCAGTGGATAGAGCGTGAAGGTAGCGCCGCCAAACAGAAACAGTGCCGGATAATACAGCCAGCTCTCGTGGGAACTGAGGATCAGGGCAAAGCAAATAGCACAGCCAGCCAGGGCAACCAGAATCAACATTTTACGTCGATCGATAATATCTGACAGGTAGCCCACCGGAAACTGCAGTGCCATTCCGCCAATCATGGTGATGGCCAGAAAGAGCGCGACGGTGTGATCATCACTGCCGCTGAGGTCGGCCAGGTAGATGGGCAACATTGAATACAAACCACCCAGTACCAGGCCACCGGCAAAACAGCCGAGTACTCCGGAGGGTGTCAGTTCAAACAGCTTTCTGAATCCCAGGGTAGAAGCCTCTTCAATTTCCGGTGTCGGGATTCGGGTCATGGCCGGTGGAAAGATCGATAATGACAGGAGAATACCGATCAGGATAAACGGCATCAGACTGCTGCTGTCAAGGAAGCCGACAAACAGCTGTCCGATAGCGTTGGCACCATAGAGTGACACCATGTAGAAAGACAGTACTCTGCCGCGGTTGGCGCTGTCACTTTCACAGAGCAGCCATGACTCAACTACAACAAATATACCCGCCACCGCCATGCCATTAAGGAAGCGCAGTATCAGCCAGCTGGTGGTATTCTCCGAGAGTGCCAGGCTCAGTACGGTGGCACAGAGCAACGCCATAAAGCAGGCAAACGAGCGAATATGGCCTACCCGGCAAACAATGCTTTCTGAGCGAAATGACCCGGCCAGTAATCCCAGGTAGTAGGCGGTACCCATAAGGCCGGCCAGAAAGTCATTGCCATCTGTCGCATTGATTCTCAGGGGAATCAGAGTCGTCAGGTATCCGCTGGCCAAAGCGAAAATAAACATGCCTGACAGTGGCGCAACAAAACGTATCATAGTTTGTAGCCCGATAACGGTGTTAATAAGTAGTTAACCAAATGAGCGATGTATTCCGGGTTTTATCGGCCTGACAGGAAAGCGGAATAGAGCAGCTCGACGGGATTGAAGATGTTCTCAGAAACGCTCTGGTTAAGATAATATTATGGTTCAGAATCCGTTATTTTGAGGAACTCTGCAACTGATCAAAGGGTTGTACATGCCCACCCCGCTGGTGCATTCTGCGGGGCACCAAGCTTTAATATCTTCTTTGGCACCAGCATTGGCCATTCTCTCGGGGAGCCATTGTCGGTGAAGTAGGGACGCTTCTCGCTGACCACGGCAATACCACGTTTCTTCAGTACTTTCCGGGCTTCCTCCGAAGCCAGCGTTTCCTGCGTCAAGGTGCCCGGATTCATCCGTATACCTTCGCTCTTCAGCCGCTGCACCTCTTGCGCCAGTGCCTGTTGCGTTGCCGGGCTCAGCAGTGATGGGTCATGTTCGTACTGCATCTTTTCCAGCAGCGTCATTCCCGCCGGAATCGCCACCTGCCGCAGATCATACCAGCTGTTATGAATACCATAAGTGACCCCTTTGTTCTGATCAGCCTTGCAGGCCCGGTGGCCAGGGTCTGAACAGACAATAATACCAGCCTCCCGGGCCATTTTGCGCCGGACATTGTCATCAATAAACTGCATCATTCTCTGCACTGGCTCAGTTGTCCATTCAAAATTTTCAGAGATCCCGGAGCCGCCATGCTCATTCAGACCATAGACTTCGGTGTAGTCTTTTTTGCGATGATCCTGAAGTCTCGTGGTTATTCGCGCCAGATCAGCCGCACCGTGCATGGCGGCTTCCAGGTGACGTTGGAATTCACCCTTGTTGCCAGGCCCGGGGGTAAACTTTCCAGTCAGCTTCGGTGGTAAATCAAGACGTGCAGCATCAAAACCCGGGGGCTCAGTCACCGTGAATCCGGGAAAATCAGCCCCGACCCCATAACAACGGATAATGTCCAGTCGATCCGCAAAGCGTAATATGCGCAGATACCAGCGCACAGGGTCAGGCAGGTTCTGCTCGTCTTTACCCCTGGTATCGTTTTCCTTGCTGACCATCGCCTGTGCGATATTACCCAGTAGCAGTTCAGGGTAGTGCCCGGTCAGGTCCCGTTTGAAATAGCCCGCAGACCTTGTTTCTTCCGCAGATTTGTCGACATCTTCGGCAGCGGCATCATGGTAGATAATCGCCAGTGCCAGAAGTTCTTTTTCTATTTTTTCCAGGCGACGCAGCTGAAATTTTTCCAGCAATTCCATATACCAGAGCCCATTATTCCTGGCCCGCAGAACATGACTGCAGCTGTGCAGCGGTTTCCACACGGTTGGCATGGTCTGTCTGCCAAGGCTCTTGATCACCCGTTCCGGTCCCGGGCGGCGGTAATAATGCTGCAACACCGTCAGGATGGTTTTTTCATTATCACCGACATGATCAGGCAGGACCGGCGGTTCGCTGAAGGCGTTCACCAAAAACTGTAACGCTGCGGGTGACTCAGCTGCCAATGGTGTTGCCGATGTGCCGGGATCGTCGTGATGGAGCGATTGTTTCAGGCGCGCATTTTCACGCCGAGCCCACTGTACATGCTCTGGCCAATGCTGGTAGAAAAGATAAGTTTCCCGTTGCTTCCATAGATTATCAAGCCAATTGATATAATCATTTGGAGAAAAATCATCAACAATCATCTTACCTTTAAGATCTCGCTTCTGCATATTGGATTTAAAAGATTTCATGAAGTTTTTGTTCAGGGAAGCTCCTGAGTAAAACAGGGCCAGTAAGTGAGACTTGATGGTGTCGAGAGTCGGGAATCTGCAATCTTTCACATATTGTTGCACTATCTCTTCCAGAGCGTCCTGCCGTTGCTGTTGACTAAGCCCCTGACAAATGCGGTCAAATTCAACAACGGCACCCGGACAGCAGGTCAAAGGTATCTGTCTGAGATGGAGCAGAGTCAGGAAGTCAAATGGACTAAAGGCAGCCAGCATGCAATTCATTATGCCCAGAGGCATTGTGTTACTGTCAAAACGGTCCATCCAGTAAATGAATGACACGCACCACTCTTTCGGCAGACTTGCCCCATTGTGCAAAAGCAGCTGAAACATCCGGTAAGCTTCTTCCTCCTGTTTCTTGATGTGCTTCTGCTTAGGATGTGAGTATCTGCACATTTCGGAATCCAGGAGCATTTCGAGCAAAGATTCAAAACTTCCTTTATGAAAAAAAGGCTGGTGGATTGGCAAACCACTCTGTTTTAATCCCAGAAGTTTCTCGGAACTGTAAAAACGGGGATCACTCACCAGCTGGATAGCCTGTTGCAATTTGTGCTCAACATCTGGTGAGACGGTTAATTCTGAGCCCAGTGCCTGTGTCCGCAAAGACATTGGCAGCAGATTTAACATGGCTCTGAAATTTTCTGGGGGTATGCCCTGTGAAATCGCAAAATAATCCAGAGAATCCTCATTCTTGGCCAGGTGTTTACTGTCCAGCTCACCATCAAAATTGACCTGAACAGAACCTGTTCGGTGGCAATAAACAACCAGAGGCAATGATTCAAGACCCAATACCTTTTCACACTGGCGCTTGTGCCACAGGGTATCGGCAATATTTATCTGTGCATCGAGGTATACAACGAAGCATTTGATGTCTTCTTTGCCATATTTGGTGAGCACCAGTTCCGGGTAATCGAGTACAGGGGTGTCATTGCCGGGTTTCAATTTTGGTAAACTGAACGTTCCATCCTTTCGCAGATGTCCCGAGGTGAATCGATGAGGATAAGCTCTCCAGATGACTTGTTCGCCATGCTCACGACGTCTATAGAACATTGATGGCAGATCTGGCAGCAGTTTTGCTCGCAGTTGTTCCGGAGTCAAGCCAGGCTCCAGCAGCAGACGTTGAGTAAAAGCATCACATTTATAGACATACAGGCATTGTGGATCAACAATGCCTACCATCCATTGGCAATACCTCTTTGGTATGGGCTTGGTGGGCATCATTCCCCCCGGCAGGACGAGGGAGAAGGGTCTTGGTGACCCCTTACCTGAAAAGTACTGTTTTTCTGTATTTAAATAAATTCGCCGAAACGCCAGACGCCCACTCCTGGCGGCCCACAGTAGCGCTTGTCGCTCAGGCTCCCTCGGATGAGGGGTTCGCCAGTTCGATTTGCTGGCACTCCATTGGCCAGAGGCTGTTACGGACTGGGTGTCAGACTTTGGTTGAGGGTACAGGCTTGCGTAATTCCCTGTTCCGTAGGCAACATCCATGGCAATACTCCATTAAAACTTGTCCTCCATGAGAGTAATTGGCTGGTGAAAAGTTCCATCACGGCCCTAAGGATCAGGCTTCTCTATCTTTCCAACGGTGTCATAACCGATTTAATTGGCTGAACAGGCCAACGAGTTAATGAATGGGGCGAGTGGTAAATATGCGACAACTTCTAACCACAGAATTGACAGCAAACAATCAGTCAGACATCCGTAGTTCAGTGATCTTCGCTGTGTTACCGCCATGGAGGGTCAACACATGGCCATTGATGCTAAAGATGGCTGATATGATTGCACTACGATGGGAAGTGGTGGCTTTTTCTTCCCATGATCCATCGCTGTTCTGACCATAAATTTTCACTGTACCATCGAAACTGGCAGTGACCACATGGCGGCCATCGACACTAAAGGTTGCTAATCTAATATCCTTACCATTGGAAATAACGGCTTTTTCTCTCCATGATCCATTGATCGTCAGGCCATAGATTTTCACCGTGTGATCTATGCTGCATGTGATGACATGACGGCTATCGGGGCTGAATTTGGCATAGTAGACACTTTTGTTATGGGTAATGATGTTTTTTTCTTCCCATGATCCATCGTCGTTCTTGCCATAGATTTTCGCTTTGCCATCCGCACTGGCGGTCACCACATGGCGGCTATCGGCGCTGAATTTGGCTGAGCAGACTGTATTGTCATGGGAAATGATGGCTTTTGCTTTCCATGATCCGTCTTTATCCTGGCCAGAGATTATCACCTTGCCATCGTCACTGAAGGTCATTAAAAAACAGCGACTATCGGGGCTGAATTTGACTGAGTTAACCTCTCCAGAGTTAACCTCTCCATTGTGGGAAATGATGGCTTTTTCTCCCCATGATCCATCGGCATCCAGTCTATGGATGGTTGCACTGCCATTTTTTCTGGTGATCACCACATGGCGACTATCAGAGCTGAAGGTGACCGAGGCAAAATGGGAAATAATGGCTTTTTTCAGCCATGACCCATCGTCCTTCCTGGCATGGATTTTCGTTTTTCCATCCAGGCTGGCGGTCACCACATAGCGGCTATCGGGGCTGAAGCTGGCTGTGTAGAGAATGTAATCATGTGGAATGATGGCTTCTTCTGCCCATGACCCATCGTCTGTCAGGCCATAGATTTTTGCCCTCTTATCCCAACTGATGCTTACTACATAGCGACCATCTTTGCTGAAGGTGGCAAAATCGACCCAACCATCATGGGAAATAGTGGCTTTTTCTTCCCATGATCGTTCGTCCTTCTTGCCATAGATTTTCGCTGTGCCGTCGTTACTGTAGGTCAACACATGGCGGCTATCGGGGCTGAAGGTGGCTGAGCGGACCCAGAACCTGTGGGAAATAGTGGCTTTTTCTTCCCATGTTTGTTCGTCCTTCTTGCCATAAATTTTCGCCTTGCCATCCATACCTGCGGTCACTACATAGCGGCTATTGGCACTGAAGGTGACTGATCTGACTTGCTTATCATGGGAGATAGTGCTTTTTGCTACCCATGATTCATCGCTCTCCTGGCCGTAGATTTTACAGGTTCCAGAGTCACAGGCGATCACCAGGTGGCGTCCATCGGCGCTGAAGGCAGCTAAGTCCTCTAAACTATTACAGGGGATGCTGGCTAAAGTCTCTAATGTAAATGCTTTACATTGACACATCAGTTTAGTGAGAGTGGCAAAGAACAGAGCAGGAAAATAAAAACACGCCTGGCGATCCATAATTGACTTGACTAATGCCTTATCCTTTGTAAAACGGCTCAACCAATTCTCGAGTTGACCTTTATTTTTTGCAGTGAGGATTGTTTGCGTAATGGCCTGGTGTGATGAAGCAATCTGGCGATACCACGCCCTTATCATTGATGCATCTTTTTTGAGCGTTTTGTAAATGCATGAATTCGCCTGTGTTAAACGGGCAATATCACGAGTCTGCAAATAGGTATAAATTTTGGATTGTATTTCAAAGGGTAAATCGAGCAATAATGAAAGCTCATTCTTGTCACGAACAATGACGTCCCTACGCGTGCTGATACCACTTCGTGTCTCTGATTGAGATTGAACTGGTGTTGATGAAAGTGCATCACCAATACCGGAACTACTCTTTATGTAATCCATAAATAGTCGACATTATTTGGCGGATGGTTTTCACGAAGATTTAGCGATAATGGCACAGTCCTCTTTTCCGTCCTGTGCATTGGTACTCTGGCCGTAAAAATTCACCAGTCTTTTTATCCGGCTGCGTCCCTGGGCCATTCGGTAGCGGTTGGTGTCCCTCAGGCTGTATACGCAACCGCAGTATTCCTGTTGATAGAACGCTTCCCGTTTGGACAGCTCAATCATTCTCTGGCTGCCCCCTTGTTTACGCCAGTTGTGAGTCCAGTAGGAAACACCGGGGTAGTGCCCTGCAGAGCGGATGCCACAGTCATTGATCTGTTCCATGTTCTTCCAGCGTGAAATACCCAGTGTGCTGGAGATTACCGAAAAGTGGTGTTCATAAGCATAAAGGGCGGTTCGTTCAAAGCGCATATCAAAACAGACGGTGCAGCGTTTGCCCCGTTCCGGCTCATTTTCCAGGCCCCGGGTGCGGGCAAACCAGTTGTCGGTATCATAATCAGCATCAATAAACGGAATATTGAGTTTGTCACAGAACCGTTTGTTTTCATCCTTGCGAAGCCGGTACTCCTCAGCCGGGTGGATGTTCGGGTTGTAAAAGAATACGGTCTGCTCAATACCCGATGCCTGAATCGCTTCCATCACTTCACCGGCGCAGGGGGCGCAGCAGGAATGCAGCAGGATTTTTTCAGCACCATCAGGAATATTCAGAACAGGGCGTTGATAATTTTCCAGGGAGAGAGGGGTGTTTTTCATGGCAGCTATACCGGTCTGACAGGTAGAGTGTTTACACAACCGGTAAGCATAGCAAAATATTGTCGTAAACCTGCTATCCAGCAGAAGAACCGATGGTTTAATCGCTCCTATTGGTAAACAGTATTTGTAATGCCTCCTGATGAGCCTCAAATAATTGATGGTAGTTTTGACAAAAGGCGTCTTCATTCGGTTCCACCAGTACCTCAAAGGAAGGCGCTATACCTTTTGCCCAACCGGGTAGGTAGTACCCTTTGGCAGCACACAGTGCATGAATGATCATTTCTACAGTACCACCGGGTCCTCTGACCGTTGGTGCCAAGTGCACATACCACCAGTGAATGCGAGGGATTACCGAAAGGTCGCCAGCCATCGCCTGATCAATTAAACCCTGAACATGCTGTAACCCCGGATTCAGTTGATCAGGATCCGTATGGATAATTAAAGCAGAGTGCTTATGCTTGCCAACATAATGCAAATAATATGCACCAAAAAAATATTCAATTCCATAATTCTTGATTCTGAGTTAAAAACATCTGGATCACCATATGGTAGCCAATTATCTCTTTTAACCAGATGATTGGGATTTTCTGGCCGAATCATCAAAGGTGACAGCAACTGTTCATTTTTTACTGGCAAAATCTCAGTTTCTGGTGTTTTTTCAGGGATCTGGCTGGACAGCTGAGGATGGTCCAGGGAATTTTCCGGCCTTTTATCAGCAGTTACTGTTACTTTTCTAAGTGTGCCATCATCGGCTTGGGTGCACTGTTCAGGGGGATTACCGGTGGCATGCTGGATATTGACCATTAAATTTCGATTCGATAACTGTTTTACCGGTATTTTCTGATGTTCAACTGATGATGGCTGAGGAGGCAATGAAGATGACTTTGTCTGACCGGCAATAGGGGGGGGATGATTAATTGTGTTCACAACTTTGAATCCTTTGTTTTACTGGTTGTAATGATTTTCCTGGATTTCAAGTCATCTTCAGCTTAAAAAATCCTTTTAATGTAAGCTGTCAATCAATCAGTTTTACATCACACGTATCCTCTGAAGACATTCAAACATTTTCTCTTTGTTGTCTTCGGACAGGTGCGTTGCATTTACTAACCTGACAAATTCTTTCTGCATGTTATTATCAAACTTTCCTTCATTTTTAAGATATGCGCTGATTTGTCTCACGATCTGATCACCAAGCTCTATCAGCCTGGGCCTGACCTCAGAATTCAGGTCACGGTGTTTTTTATTTGCTGGTCTGGCAGAGGACCATTGATCAAAATATCCATATTGAATAGCCTTGGCCGCATTCATCTGTGCCTGAAAAAAATGTTTGATGGAATCCGGGTCTAAACCAGCCTTCTCAGCATCACACTTTGCCTTCTCAAGCACCTTTTTTTCTCTGGTCAAATCTTCAACATCCCGACCTTTCGTGTGCTTGAATAAGGCTACATCTTCCATATAAGTCAGCCGCTGGTTGATTAACTCAAAGATTTCATATAGCTGCTGATTTTTGATTGGCAAAGCCTCAGTTACTGGTGTTGTTTCAGGGGGGAGACCGGGCTGTAAAGTAACGCTTGTAGAATTTACCAGCCTGGTTTGCGCAGTTGCAGTTATTGTAACTTGTTGAAACGTGCAATCACTGGCTTGGGCACATTGTTCCGGGGGATGTTTGATATTTACCTTTAAATTTGTATTCGATAGTTGTTTTACCGGTGTTTCTTTATCTTCAACCGATGATTTATCATCAACCGATGATGGCTGAGGATATTTGGAAGATGAACTTGTCTGACGTATCGTAGTGGATGCTTGATTAACCGGGTTCACTGATTCGAATCCTTTGTTAAAGAGGGGTAATATTTTCCTCGATGTCAAACCATTTTCAGGGTAATAAAATCACCTTAACATGGGCTATCAATCAACAAACTAACTATGTTGTCAGTAATTCTAACGGACAGTCATTTATGAGGCAGGTTTCGGCGCACATTCAGAGTGAGATAAGAAGAATGAGCAGGCAGCAGCAGTGCTGAAGGCAGGAAATGGCTGGATTTTCATCGGTGGAGCAGGAATATGGTATTCGAATCTATTGAGCTATTGGCCAGGCGGGTTCCTGTTCAGCCAGTAACAACCCGGTGGCTCGATGAAACCGGTGTATCCCTGGATATTTTGCGCCTGGATCAACTTGACCCCGAGATCAGCGGTAACAAGTGGTACAAGCTGAAACATAATCTTATTGCCGCGCAGCAGGAGGGCAAATCGGCCATTCTCAGCTTTGGTGGTGCCTGGTCCAACCATATTCATGCACTGGCTGCGGCGGGGCACCGGTTTGGCATGCCAACCATTGGCGTTATCAGGGGAGAGCCGGGGGAATCTCTGTCAGCAACCTTGACCGATGCGGTTAACTGGGGAATGCAATTACACTACCTGTCCAGAAGTGATTATCGTCGAAAGAATGAAGCCGTCTTTGTTAACCATCTTTTGCATCAATCAGGTTTGTCAGCCCGGGATGTGCATGTTGTACCGGAAGGCGGGAGTAATTTGTCCGGTGTGCAGGGTTGCCGAGAAATTCTGGCCGCAGGGGGCATCACTGCGGGGAGCTATGATGAGATCTGGCTGGCGTGCGGCACGGGGGCCACGCTGTCAGGGGTGGCGCTGGCTGCGGCAAAAGAGATGCCACAGACGCAGGTGACCGGTGTCGCCGTCCTTAAAGGAGGCGATTTTCTGCGGGGTGATATTCATCACTACACCAGACAGGCATTGGCTAACTGGACACTGTTGACGGACTATCATCATGGCGGTTACGCTCGCACTACCGAGGTGTTGCTGTCGTTTATAAAATCCTTTGAGCAGGAGACGGCAATCCCCTTGGACCCGGTATACACCGGCAAAGTCATGTTTGCCATCCGGCATTCACTGGCGGAAAACCTGAAGCAAGGCCTTCCCTGCCGGGGCAGACGGCTGTTAATGGTTCATACCGGAGGGCTTCAGGGGCGGCGCGGAATTGGTTTAAAAATATAAGAGCAATGGTGCAGTAATGAATACTTCAATAGCCCGACAGATTGCCAGAATTGTTCTTGAAGGGTTCAGTGACTATCGAACACGCTTTACTGACATCACCCTGGGTGCCCGGGACCATTTTCTGAAGGCAGACTGGAGTGCTGCACAAAATGCCGCTTCTGACCGGATTAACCTTTACCATGTTGCCGTCACCGATGTGATGACAACCCTGGCATCCCGGATTGAAGCGTCCTATCTCAGCGATAGTAGCTGCTGGCAGGATGTGCATGATGCTTACCTGGATTTGATCTCTTACCGGACCGACCCGGAACTGGCGGAAACCTTTTATAACTCCATCTACCGCAAGTTGTTCAGGGGCGAAGCGGTGAACCCCCGTCACTGTTTTATTCAGTCTGAATTTGATGGTTTCAAGGTTCACAGCGCCAGGGGCATTTACCGATCCTACTCGTTTAATGACCAAAGCCGGCAGCAGGGGCTGGTCAGTCAGGTTGGCCAGATACTGGATGATTTTCAGTTTGAACTGCCCTGGGAGTACCGGCGCAGGGATATTCGCAATATTATCCATGCGTTGCAGAAAACGCAGCCATCATGGGTCCGGCGCAGTAATGTTCGGGTGGATGTGCTGAAGTGGGTCTTTTATCGGAATAAAGCTGCTTATCTGGTGGGAAGGCTGGTGGCCGGTGACGACCTGCAACCGTTTGTTCTGGCGGTTCTGAATAATGAACAGGGCGCGCTCTACGTTGATGCACTGCTCTGTGAAAACGACAGTGTTAGTGTGCTGTTCAGTTTTACCCGCTCTTATTTTCTGGTTGATGCCCGGATTCCCTCCGAGTGTATTGAGTTTTTGCACACGCTGGTACCTGAAAAAAAACGCGCCGAGCTTTATAACTCCATCGGTTTCTTCAAGCATGGTAAAAGTGTCTTCTATCGGGATTTTCTCCAGCATTTGCACCACTCTGCTGATCAGTTTGTCATCGCACCGGGTGTAAAGGGTATGGTGATGTCGGTGTTTATGCTGCCTTCCCTGGATATGGTGTTTAAAGTCATCAAAGATCAGTTCGCCCCGCCCAAAGATATCAGCAAGGCCATGGTTAAAGACCGGTACTATCTGGTGAAAACCCATGACCGGGTAGGGCGGATGGCAGATACTCAGGAGTACTCCAACCTGATATTGCCCCGTTCCCGGTTCAGTGATGAGTTGTTGCAGGAGTTGCGGCAGGTAGCTCCCTCTACCGTTATTGTCTACGACGATAAGGTGCTGATTCGCCATCTATATACTGAGCGGCGAATGATGCCCATGAATATCTATGTTGAACAGCTGGTTGACCATGGCAACGAGCAGGCACTGGAAGCGGTGCTTGATGAGTATGGCCGGGCGATCAAGCAATTGGCCGCCGCCAATATCTTCCCGGGCGATATGCTGCTGAAAAATTTCGGGGTCACTCGCCATGGTCGTGTGGTTTTCTACGATTACGATGAAATTATCTATCTGACCGAGTGCAACTTTCGCGAGATACCGGAGGCACTCTACCCAGAGCAGGAAATGTCCGCTGAGCCCTGGTATTCCGTTTCACCAGGGGATATTTTTCCGGAAGAGTTCCCGGTGTTTCTGTTTCCTGATCTGGCCATCCGCAAACGTTTTACCCGTCTTCATGGTGATCTTTTTACCGCCAGTTACTGGCGCAGTGTTCAGCAGCAGATTACCCAGGGGCAGGTGATGGATGTATTGCCATATACGCCATCACTGCAACTGAAAAAACACCATGTTGACCGGGCGGCGTCCCGGCAAAAAACAGTGGCTGTGGTTTAACAGGCGCTACTTATGGTGTTCACGCTTTTTTCAGGTACTTGGTCAACAGAACAATCCGGACGCCATTGACACGGCCTTCGATCTGTTCAGGATTACCGGTCAAAGAGATATTGCGCACGGCAGTACCGCGCTTGGCAGTAAAGCCAGCACCTTTGACCGGCAGATCCTTGATCAGCGTAACTGTATCGCCCGCATTCAATACACTGCCGTTGCTGTCCAGTGTGGGGGCTGTTGATTCTTCACTGCTTAATTCGGACTCTGCCCACTCACGGGTCTCATCATCCAGATACATCATATCTACCAGGTCCCGGGCCCAGCCTTCCGATGACAGACGGTTGAGCAGACGAAATGCCATGACCTGAACAGCGGGCACCTGACTCCACATACTGTCATTCAGACAGCGCCAGTGATGAGTATCCATGGTATTTGACTGGTTGATCTGCCCAAGGCAGTTATCACAAACCAGAAGGCAGTGGTCCGGATGGGATGCATCGCTCTTTGGCGGCACAGGATAAACGCTCAGATCATTTTTTGAACTGCACAGTTCACATTGAGCGCCGCTGCGCTCCATCAGAGTTTGTTCGGTAGTCATAGAAGGGAATATTTGACCAAATGGAGGGGGGGGATAGTATGCCGGTAATTTCAGAAATCTCCAATCAAAGACTTATCAAGCACTACTTTAGCAATTTGCAGTTTTCCTTTGAGGTATGAGTAATAAATTGGGTCAGTTCGCCATTGATTGTCATTAGGGCCTGTTGAGGTTTTTTTGGGAGGCTTGAAAAAGGCCAACAGATTCGTATTAGTGGTGCAGCCACAGCAGACTCCGAAGGTATTGGTAAAAGTAGGGGGGGGTTGACCAGTAAAATTCATATGGCTGTTGATGCCATGGGTTTACCCATAGGGTTTGAAATTTCGGGAGGAGCGGTGAACGATTGCACCGCAGCCCCCGAGCTGCTTGAACAACTACCGACAGCTGAGAATGTCATAGCGGATAAGGGCTACGACAGTCAGAAGGTCAGGGATAAAATCACAGAAAAAGGATCCAATCCGGTTATTCCCAGAAGGAAGGGTTCCAAGGTGGGGAATACGGGTATGGATTGGGGATTATACAAATACCGACATCTGGTCGAGAATATATTTGCCAGGTTGAAGCACTTCCGAGGTGTTGCGACAAGATATGACAAGTTAAAGCGCAACTATGTCAGCGTCAGCGTCGTCGCTATGGCCTGCTGTATCGTCTGGTTACCGGTGTAAAACCTCAACAGGCCCTGGCGAGGGGTCATTGGCCAGCAATGCATTGCAGGTCTTTGTATCGCCTTTGCTGGCAGCTAAGTGGAGAGCCATCAAGTCATTGCCAGTCAACATCTCATTGAACTGGATAGCCTGAGCAGGCAGTGATGCCTTGACGGATTCTACACCGCGGTGTCTGGTAGTCGAATAAGGAGCCGCCCTGCTGCTATTAGTTGCATTGACATCCACTCCCTTCGTTACAGGCAAGTTTTTCAGGCATTTGGCATGGCCCATAGCAGCGGCGATTGGCAGTGGTGGGTCGTTGGCTCCCATTTTGATTAGGAGATTAAGGCACGGCGTTTGTCCCTGCCTGGCGGCTTCTTGCAGGGCATTATTAAGGCCAGTCTGGCTGGTGATGGTACTTGTTATTCAAGAAGCACAGATTTGTTCTCCCGGGTTGTTCTCCTTTATAGCGGTATGTAGTACCAAATTGATATTCGTCCCAGCCCTGATCAGCATTTCGAAGTCATCGGTACGGTGCTGCCGGGCAACAATGTGCAGGGACGTCTCACCATCATGATCGGCAGCATTGACATCGGCACCGCAGCCGATCAAAGCCCGGACGCAACCATAACGGCCGTATTTTATGGCAACAGTTAACGGGTATTCAGGATGACCGGTGAGCACCGAATGGTAAGCCCTATTTGCTAAAGTCTTATCTTGGGCCAGCAACATGTTCAGCGTTTGCAGATCCCCGGTACGGCAGGCATTAATCATCATGGATTCACAATAAGGTGAGTCGTCGTCGAGGACGTTGCCCCCGTCCAGACGAATCAATGGCAGTACCGGTTGCATGCATAGACTGCATTGTCGTTGATCAAGCCTTCTTAACTTTTGTTGTTTACTGTCAAGCCATTCGGTGATGCATTCCAGGTGAAAAATATGGGGTGACGGGTTGCAAGAGGTTCTCTTAGGGTCGACATTAAGCTCAGAACTCCGTTCGTCCTGAGCCTGTCGAAGGGCGTGAACTCCGGCCTCATGTATTGTGCCTATCACCCTTCGACAAGCTTGTATGTTTAACCTGTCTCTGATTACTTGTATAAGTGCAGAGACGGGGTGAGGGGCATCGACTGCTTACTGCCTTCAGGACAGACTGACTGAGAATTTCCCACCCACAAGCATGAGCGACGATTAGGAGCGTTACTGCCCTGCAACAGACAATTTTCGCAAGCTAACGCCAGCCTGTGGTCACCCCATCCGACATAAAGATTACATCAGGGACTGGGCTATGGAAATGGTATCTAACTTCGCTGGTATTGATGTAGCTTCTCGATGGCTAGACATTTGCCTGAACGATGGTTCTGTTGAGCGTATTGATAACTCATTCACCGCAATTACAGAGTGGGTCGCATCTTTGCCCCAGGTAACAGCTATTGCTATGGAAGCAACGGGTCGCTACCACTCATTACTGGCCTCTATTGCATTCCAGCATGGCCATACCGTTTATGTACTTAATCCAAGGGCTGTGTATTATTACGCAGTTGGAATAGGTCGTCGACAAAAGAGCGATAAGGCTGATGCCGCAGTTATTCGACGCTATCTGTGCAATGAACATGACAATCTGAAGCCCTGGAAGCCTGCCACAGCCAACCAGGAACTGATTAAAATGCTGACAAACCATCGTGCGTCAGTAGTCAACGTGAATTCGACGTAAAAAAGACAAGGAGCCTACGGACTACTTAGCTATCTTTCAGATACCAAACCATAGACAGCTAACCGGAGGGTAATTTCTCAAAAAGTGCTGGAAGCAGGATAATTTCGATCAGTCGTCTATCCTCTCACCATGGTTTTTCCAGAACACCAGCAGTTACAACCTGAAGATCTGCTGAGATTCATCGCTCAGCAGCAAGAACAGATCATTCAGCTCAAAGAGCAGATAGAATTGCTTGAAGCAGAGATTCGTCGTCTAAAAAAACTGCCCGCAAAGCCTGACATTAAACCGAACACCAAACCTCCTGATGATGACAGCGGCAGCTCCGATGGAGCCCCATCCGCTCCTGATGGCGACGATGGAGCCAGCCCAGAAACCTCGTCAAAGCAGAAGGTTAAAAAGCCCAACGAGAAAACCAGAAAGCAGCGTAAACAGGCTCGAAAGCCATTGGTGGAAAAATCCATACCCATTGCTGCCACTGATGTTCCGCAGGGATCAATCAGGAATGGAACCACCCCTTTTTACGTTCAGGAACTGACGATACAAACATTCAGTATTGAATATCTTTTAGAGCAATGGGTGACACCCGATGGACAAACCATTACAGCCAAACCGCCAGCCAGCCTTCATGGGCATCATTACGGGCCAATGCTACAGGCCTACGTTCTGCAACAATATCACGGTTGCTCCGTTACCCAGCCAGAACTGCTGGACTGGCTATGGGACATTGGAATCTCCATTTCCAGTGGGGAACTCAGCCAGCTCCTTACGAAAGGACACGAGCAGTTTCACGCTGAGAAAGATGAGCTGTTGACTACAGGCATTCGCTGTTCAAGTTATATCCAGACAGACGACACGGGAACAAGGCATAAGGGAAAGAATGGTTACTGCACCATCATCAATAACGGTCCTTTGTCTGGTTCGAGAGCACAGTCAGCAAAAGCCGGGAAAATTTCGTAAGCCTACTGCACCGGCCATGGTCAACTTACTCGTTCACCGACGATGCCTTGATCTATCTGGAAAAACTGAATTACCCCAAAAATTGGCTCCGCATTCTTAATCCATACAGAGGAGTCACCTTCCTGAGTCATAAAGCTTGGGAAGAGTGTATGAAAGACCTGGGTCTAACTGGTAGGCGACGCCAGCAGGCCAGTGAAGCCATGATTTATGGGAGCCTGATACGGCATGGAGCCGGTCATCTAACCACCTTCAGTGATGGGGCAGTTCGACGTTTTCAAACACAGCCAGTGCTGGATACATGCAGAGCGAGGGCTGGCAAAAGTTCATCCGGTCAATGATCAGCAGGCCATGGCCCAGAAATGGCTCCGGACATGGTTTTGGGCCATTTACGATGACCTTAAAGACTTCAAGGCAGAGCCAACTGAAAGAAAGGCAATAAGAGTACGACAGGGGTTCCAGGCGCTGATCCAAACCCAAACGAGCAGTGGGCTTCTTCAGGATGCTCTGTCAGGGTTGGCTGTAATCAAGGAAGAGCTATTACTGGTTCTGGAATACCCGAGCTTACCGCTGCACAACAACCTGAGCGAGAGTCAGATACGAGAATATGTTAAACGACGAAAGATCAGTAGCGGGACGCGAAGCGATTTGGGGCGGCAATGTCGCGACACCTATGCCAGCCTGAAAAAAACGAGCCGCCTGTATGGTCTCTCTTTTTGGGATTATCTGAAAAGCCGACTAATGGTCGATGGATTATTTCCGAGATTGAGTAACCTGATTGAGGAGGCTTCACGTCATCTTCCGTGTGGTGCTGCCAGCAGTTTTTGAGAAATTACTAAAAAAGTTTGAGAGAATCTTCTTTTAATAAAACTGACGAATATAAGAGTATTTTTTTTAACCAGACTAACAGCCCTGACTATATTAATCTTCCAACGTTTAATAGACATTTACCATTCACTATTTAGAGCTGTTCAAAATCACAACAATATGACTTTACTGGAAGCTGAATTATTACAAAAAATAATAGCGTCTGATTTACCCGTTAGTCTGCCTATAAAAATCATAAGACACTGACCAATACATTGTTCAACATCAACTGACTAATACAAAGGTAACAGGTAATGAATAACCAGATAGCACCAACGTCAGCTGCTTATCCGAATGCCTACACTGCTGATGCCACTCAAAAAGATTTATCCGAACAATCAATCAAAAGTAAATTTCTGTCTTATCGAACCAATGTCGAGTCAGATGTCCAGAAACTGATTAATAAAAACCAGGCAGAAACCAAGGTTCTGGAAGGCAAGACAGAAAATATGCAAAAGAAATTAACTGAATACCTGCAGTACCGTGCTCATGATAAACTTTTCATTAAGCCTGCACCTGAAAAGAACCATAGCAATAGCACTGAGACAAATTCCCTTGCTAACAAACCGTTAATCCCATTATCCGAAGATTCCACTACCACTGTCGTCAATACGGAAACCACAGGACTACCGTCTGGCTCAACCACTGACAGCACGGTCTCATCACCCATCTTATCAACTGCTGACCATACCAGTACTTTCACCCCCTCAATACCAACACATACAACGGTTAACGACAGTTCAGCAACGGCTACAGCCCAGTCGGTAAACACAACTCAGGCGACCAACACAACAAGTCCACTTACACCGACGACTGCCCTGCCGCCACTGGGGGAGTTGCTTTCCAACAGTGTGAAAATCACGTTAATGGCGTCGCTGAGAGACGAGCTGGTGTACTACCAACAACAGCAACAAAAAATGCCCATGGCAACCGCCGAAAATTCCTTGGGGAATATCACCGGGATAGCTCAGCAGCCCGAAACAATCATCGGTAAACGCCCGGATGATCCATTGCCGCACATCCGTTACAGTCAGCGGCCACACCCAATGATTGATTTGTCCGAGTTAATATCAGGTATTGAAGCAAGGGTGAAAATGTATGAATTATTCAATGTGGTACTAATTGTTTCTTCCTTCACCAGGGCTATTAAAAAATCCTTTCCCGCCGTCGCCAGGGTTTATGACAATAAACTGAAACAGCTCGCTGACCAAATAAAGAGTTTTCTCCCGAGCCATGACCAGGATGACACGAAAAGAAAAAGAACCAGAAGAGAACTTACAGAAGAGGAAATTAAGGGCATTAAATTTAAGTTCGAAAGACTGCTTGATGAATTTGAGAAAGAACCAATGCAGAAAGAGATGAAAAAATTCTTCGAAGGCTTCTGGAAAATGCGTGATACCTTCACCAAAGCTCGGTATAAAGCTCGGCATAAAGCTCTGCATGAAGTTGATAACTTCACTAATTATCCTGAATTCAAAGACATGTTCGGATGGATGAAAAATAAAGAAACGATTAAGTCAGGGCTGGAAAAGTACAGCCAAGACATTGAAAAGGCTATCAAAGACAAAGGTTTCTACCAAGCTGGCCAAATTACCTTCAAGGTTAATATACTGTACAACAAAATACGGAATATCCTGGAAGGCTACGAATCAGAAAACCCTTATCAGGAATTTTTAGAAGAAATCAGCGCGTTTACAAAAAAACTGGATACGGTAAAATCACTGGCCAATAAGGTAGCTGGCTCGGTCGATTTGAAGAAGCTCTTTTATCAAGCGATTGCTCATGATGCCATAGCCCTGGCTTACGATAATGAACTGGGATATTGTTTCGCGGATGTACTGTCCACAGCCATAGCAGGCCAAAATGGGAAGTTCTCAACTTCATTGACTAGTCTGGCAGAGTCAATATTGTTTGGTACCGGTTATACTCGGCTCCCAATCCAGATCAGAATGACCTTGCAGGATGTATTATATCCAGATTTACTAAAGAATCGTCCAGCTTCATTGGGGCTGAATGCTGACAGCTTATATATTGCCCAAGCCTACAAAAAAGCACAAATAGTGAGGGATGCAGTAAATAACGAGCTTAAAATCACATCGCGCAGATTCAATTCAATAAGTGATCTGATCAAGAAACTGCTTCACCAGGTTGATGTTAACAGCCTTGGTACTGAATTGGTCCAGTTTGGGGTTGCACCTGATTCTAATCATATCTTTTACTGCGCTTTTAGCAAAAGCGACAATGTCTTCAGGCTCACAGTTCAGGATACTAAAGTCGGTGTGATAACGGCTACTGGTAATGATCTGAATCAGCTACAAAATAACATACTAATGGTACTAGAGCATTATTCGAGTTTTTCTGAACATTATACGATACCACTGACCCCCCCCAAGGCAGATGCTGTCCCCATTCCAGACACTGTCCCCATTCCAGACACAGGTTTCTGTCCTCTTACCAAGGATATCCTGGGCCAGTTTGAAAACATTGAGTTTGAAAACCTTGAACTGATCCAGGATTCAGCACTAACTCTTAAAGATATCATGACCCACCTCCCCGACGAACTCGAAGCACTTGACAAGGATAAAATCAACGACCTGACGAAAAAATACTATGAAACCGTCAAAAATGCTGCCACCGGGAAACGTCTGCACATCAACCTGAAATCCCTGTCACCATCAGAGTCAGAAACACTGGCAGAAATTAAGCAAATGCCCATGGTTTATCTGATGCGGGAAGTCCTTACCGCCCTGGAAATGTATAAGAATCCAGCTAAATACTCAACCAACATCAGGCTGATGAATGCCCACGTTGTCACCACACTGAATGACATCGCCAAACACTTGCCCTCCGCCCCGGAAAAAACCGCTGATGCCGATGCTCAATCAGTACCACAAGTTGCGGTACAGGCAACCACTAACTTGGACACCATCACTGACGGAGAGCGGTTCAAGCTGGCTGGTGAAAGAGACTTCCGCATGCTTGACCCAGAGCCGGGCGCTAGTGCCGTTGGAGCGCAGGCCGGTGCAGCCCAACCCGGCGGTGCCCATGGAGCATCCGAAAGCCAGGACAGCAGCGGTGTAACCGGTAGTACTATTGGTGGGATAATCGGTGGCGGGATCGGCGGCTCTGCCGCAGTATTTGTCGCGGCAGTGTCATCATTCATAGCCCGCTGCCCCGAATGCCTGACACAACTGTCAGAAATGGCAAGGGCCACTGAGGTCGGCGAGGATGCTGCAGAAAGAATCTTTAACCGGCTATCTCAAAACGCAGGTGAGGAATTCGAGGAGGAATTTGGAGAGAAAGTTGGAGAAAAAGGCGGAGAAAAAACTGGAGAAGAAGTCGGGGAAAAAACCCTTAAAGAGGTTGGAAAGAAAGCTGTCAAAGGAAAGCAGGCCGCCAGATGCACACGCTCGGTTGGCAGCTGTAAACTGGAAGACGGCGAAAATGATCCTGTTGAAACTGATGGTGAAACTGGTGGCGGTGGAGCCGGTGGTGCAGCTGGAGCAGGCGCTGCAGCTGGAAGTGAAGTAGGTGAAACCGGTGGTGAAGTTGGAGGAAGCATTGGAGCAGGTGGTGTCGCGGCACATAAAGCAGGCAAAACACTTAAAAAGTTGTACGAGGCCATAAAAAAAGCGATCGAAAAAAATCATAAAAAACACTCTGAAAAGCAAACCTCCCATGGCTCAGCAGCAAAACCAAACCAACCACCAATAAAAAAGGCAATCGATGCAGAGCACACCACGATACAGCCAACAACCAAACCAGCGACGTCATCAAGCACCGCAAACAGCGACAATATAAATGCAGGTATTGCCACTGTTCCAGACGATGCAACCAGTGTTGACCAACCAACAGAGACATTAACAACTGTAATAACCAGAGAGTCATCAACCAGCAGAGAGTCATCAACCAGCAGAGAGCCATCAACCAGTAAGACTGAAACTGCTGGCACTATCCCAAAGACAGGAGATGATGACAGTTCCCAAAGTGCCGCCGATTTTACAAGTTCTGCACCAGCGACAACACAGGCTGCTGAATCAACAACTCAATCAATATCCACATCAACGCCTGAGGCTATCGCGCAGGAAACGAAGAAAAGCACCTCTGATATTTCAAATGGTGCAATTGCTGCGTCACCACCTTCAGAAACTTCAACGGCCACAGAAACAACTCCATTAACAAAACCACCAACAGCTGTTACAACTCAGGCGGCAATTGATAAAACAGCAATACTTCAATCGACAACCGGGCAACCGGCATTATCATCTGCAACCACCGTAACAGGAGGTGACCCTCGCATCTCTGACAGCACAACGGCGTCTCCAACCTCAACAACAACCATCTCAACCGCTGCACAGGCCAGGCAATCAAGTCAGGCAGCAACAACAATCCACGACACCACCGCTCAGACAGTCACTTCTGGTTCCACGGATAGCTCAGCTGCTTCTTCATCAATGACGTCTGCATCAACAGGCACGACAGCCGAACAGACAACAACGCGACAATCAATTACTCAGGCAACTACTCAGGAAAAAGCACGACCAACATCTGATACCACCAGTCAAAAAATGACTTCTGCCATTTCGGGCAGCACAACTACAGCTTCACCGCTGACAGAAACTTCCACGGCCACAGAAACAACTCAATCAACAAAATTGCCAGCAACCGCTACAACTCAGGCGACAATTGATAAAGCAGCAATACTTCAATCGACAACCGGGCAAGCAGCATTATCAACTGCAACCACCGCAACAGAAGGTGACCCTGGCATCTCTGACAGCACAACGGCGTCTCCAACCTCAACAACCATCTCAACCGCTGCACAGGCCAGGCAATCAAGTCAGGCAGCAACAACAATCCACGACACCACCGCTCAGACAGTCACTTCTGGTTCCACGGATAGCTCAGCTGCTTCTTCATCAATGACGCCTGCATCAACAGGCTCGGCTACCGAACAAACAACAGCGCAACAATCAATAACTCAAGCAGTAACTCAAGAAAAAACACAATCAAAGTCTAATAGCTCAGGACTACAGGGAACTTCCGGTATTCCAGGCAGCACGACGGTTGCCTCAACGCTGTCAGAAACCTCAACGGCCACAGAAACAGGTTCATCAGTAACGTCACCGGCTTCGGCCACAACAACTCAGACGATGATTAATGAAAAATTAATACATCCATCGACAGCCCGACAAATAGCATCATCAACATCCAAAACCATCACAGCAGAAGGCAACTCTTATATATCTGACAGCACAACGGCCTCTCCAGCCTCAACAGCAAGCTCAACCGCTGCAACAACCAGACAATTAAGCCAGACTGCGACACCGACCTTCGGCACCAACACACAGACAACTACCTCTGGTTTCAGAGATAGCTCAGCTGCTTCATTGACGCCTGCATCAACAGGCTCGGCTACCAAACAAACAACAGCGCAACAATCAATAACTCAAGAAAAAACACAATCAAAGTCTAATAGCTCAGGACTACAGGGAACTTCCGATTTTACGGATAGCACAACGGCTGCTCCAACCTCAACAACAATGTCAGCCGCTGCTCAAACCAGGCAATCAAGCCAGGCGGCAACACCAACCCTTGAGACCACCACGCAGACAGCTACTTCCAGCTTCGGAAAAAGCTCAGCAGCTTCTCCATCATTGACGCCTGCATCAACAGGCTCAGCTACTGAACAAACAACAGCGAAACAATCATTAACTCAGGAAAAAGCACAATCAACGTCTTATAGTTCAGTACTTCAGGGAACTTCCGGTATTCCAGGCAGCACGACGGTTGCCTCAACGCTGTCAGAAACCTCAACGGCCACAGAAACAGGTTCATCAGTAACGTCACCGGCTTCGGCCACAACAACTCAGACGATGATTAATGAAAAATCAATACATCCATCGACAGCCCGACAAATAGCATCAGCAACATCCGAAACCATCACGGCAGAAGGCAACTCCGGTATATCTGACAGCACAACGGCCTCACCAACCTCAACAGACGGATCAACCGCTGCACAGGCCAGACAATCAAAACAATCAGCACCCCCCGGCACGGCCAAGCAGACAG
>NZ_JAGHQV010000190.1:0-1526 GCF_017744175.1 Thalassotalea sp. G20_0
TGCTCAAAGTTTTTGCCTGAGAAATTGTCTTTGCCGCATAGGAAGGCCCTGCGAACACAGCGTGCCATGCAGTGGTAGTAGGGCGTACTGGCTGGATCTATGAGGTTTTTTCGGGCGGTCGTCATGTTATTTTTTTTGGTTGCTGGGTAGATTTCCTTAATGCCCTTAAGAGGCTCCAGAAGAAAAATAGACAGTGTGGCCGATTAGTCAAATTTTTGGGTGTCCTTTATTTCTTCTTTATTTCATTATGCGTTCATACAAAAATTACAAAGGAGTTTTTCTGTGAGTTGTATTTTTTGTGACATCGTCGAAGGTAAAGTTGCCTGTCATAAAATTTGGAAAGACGAAAATCATTTAGCATTTCTTTCAATTTTTCCGAATACAGAAGGTTTTTCTGTTGTTATTCCAAAGCAACATCATTCAAGTTATGCTTTTGATCAATCTGATGAAGTTTTAAGTGATCTTGTTTTAGCGACAAAGAAGGTGGCAAATCTTCTTGATAAATCTCTTGAAGGTGTTGCAAGAACAGGAATGTTTTTTGAGGGTTATGGCATTGATCATTTGCACAGCAAATTGTTTCCAATGCACGGAACCGGAAACGATTCAGCATTCCAACCAATTTCTTCAAATAACAAAAAATTCTTCAAGAAATACGAGGGCTATATTTCTTCGCACGATCACGAAAGAGCCGACGATCAAATATTGGCTAATATTGCAGCAAAAATCAGAGCACACGCATAACAAGCGCGTCGTGCGGACAAGCCGCACACGCAGGCGTTATGTTTCTAATTCAATCTATCGATCTATAATACATCTAAATTTTTAAATAAGGAAAAACCATGAACTCAAAAGTCGAAGACTATGGTGTTCAGCCTGTTGAAAGGCCAAAAATCAAGGCAACAAAGAAGCTTGATCTTTCAGGGGAAACTGGGCGTCAAATCATAAAATCAGAAACAAAACTTGTTTTAAGAACTCACACTAAAACATTCAAAAAATTGGCTGACATGTAATGGATATTATCTGCTTCCCCTTTGAACGTGTGGTTGAGATAAATGCTTTCATTCTTTCAACTGAGCCAGGAATGAAAGGTAGCGTTGATGTATCCAAGTTGCAAGGAGCATTAAGTCGTATTGATAATGCAGTAGTTTACGAAGGTTTAGATGATGTATTTGAAATAGCTGCAAAATATACTGCATCTATTGCAGTTTCTCATGCCTGTCCAGATGCCAATAAACGCACAGGGTTAGCTGTTGCACTTGAATATCTTTCTCTGAATGACTATGAAATCACAGAAGATAATGATCTTTTAGCAAATGCAGTTCGAGATTTGGTCATTCAAAAAATAAATGAAACCGACTTTGCTGACATACTATATGCACAGTACCTAAAAGGGGTCGAAACATAACGAATAAGGATAGATTGCGCCCAGCCGCAATCTATCCTGTTGTTGCACAAGCCCGGGTTGATTTCTGGCGAGGAAGGTCTATTGAAGTTTACTTTTCTGGTTGATCTTGAATCAGAGCGTT
>NZ_JAGHQV010000191.1:0-1512 GCF_017744175.1 Thalassotalea sp. G20_0
TTGGCCTTTCTGCGCCTTCACATGAGGCAACAGCACGGCCACAGCCTGGTTAAACTCCGGTGTTTGCTCCAGCCCGTTGTCCACCAGTTTCGCCATGGCCCACAGCAGGTTGGTGATATGCTGGGGAATTAATTGGTCTTTCCGTGCGTTTACCAGCGGCAACAGCACGGCCACAGCCTCGTAGAGCCCTGATGTTTGCTCCAGCCCGTTGTCCACCAGTTTCGCCATGGCCCACAGCAGGCTGGCGATATGCTTGGGAATAAATTGTTTTTCCTGTGGGTTCACGTGAATCAACAGTGCAGCCACGGCCTCGTTGAGCCATGGTGTCCGGTCATGTCCGTTATCCACCAGTTTTGCCATGGCCCACAGCAGGTTGGCGATATCCTGTGCATTAAATTGGCTTTTCTGAGCGTTCACATAAGGCAACAGCGCGGCCACGGTCTTTTCGAGTCCTGGTGTTCGCCCCTGCCCGTTGTCCAACAGTTTCGCCATGGCCCACAGCAGGTTGGCGATTTCCTTTGGTTTAAATTCAGCTTTCTGTGTAATCACGTGAGGCAACAGCGCGGCCAGAGCCCCGTTGAGCTCTGGAGTCCTTTCCTGCCCGTGGTCCACCAGTTTTGCCGTGGCCCACAGCAGGTTGGCGAGACCCTGTGGTTCAAAATCAGCTTTCTTTGCCTTCACGTTGGGCAATAGCGCGGCCACCCCCTCTTTGAGTTCTGCTGTCTGCTCCAGTCCGTTGTCCACCAGTTTTGCCATGGCCCACATCAGGTTGGTGATATGCTGGGCCATAAACTGGTCTTTTTGTCCGTTCACATGGGGCAACAGCGTGGCCACAGCCTCGTTGAGTTCTGGTGTCCATTCCTGCCTGTTGTCCACCAGTTTCGCGATGGCCCATAGCAGGTTGGCGATTTGCTGAGGAATAAATTGTTCTTTCTGTGCGTTCACGCGAAGCAGCAACGCGACCACGGCCTCTTTGAGTTCTGCTGTCTGATCCAGCCCGTTGTCCACCAGTTTTGCCATGGACCACAGCAGGTTGGCGATACCCTGAGAATTAAATTGGTCCTTCTGTGCGTTCACGTGGGGCAATAGCACGGCTATGGTCTCGCTGAGATCGGTCGTCTGCTCCAGCCCGTTGTCCACCAGTTTTGCCATGGCCCACAGCAGGTTGACGATACCCTGTGGTTTAAAGTTGGTTTTCTGTGCGTTCACGAGGGGCAATAGCGCCGCTACGGCCTCGCTGAGATCTGTTGTCTGCTCCAGCCCGTTGTCCATCAGTTTCACCATGGCCCAGACAAGGTTGGCGATATCCTGCGCATTAAATAGGCCTTTCTGTGCGTTCACACAGGGCAACAGCGCGGCCACAGCTTCTTTAAGCTCTGGTGTCGGCTCCAGCCCGTTGTCCACCAGTTTCGCCATGGCCCACAGCAGGTTGGCAATTTCCCGTGGTTTAAAGTCAGTTTTTTGTGCGTTTACCTGGGGCAACAACGCAGCCAGGGCTTTGTTGAGCTCTGG
>NZ_JAGHQV010000192.1:0-1510 GCF_017744175.1 Thalassotalea sp. G20_0
GATGACAGGTCCCACGGGTACTGGTAAAAGCTGGTTGGCCTGCGCTCTTGGCAATGAAGCAATCCGGCTTGGCCATTCCGTAGTCTATAAGCGGTTCGGGCTGATGATGGAAGAGCTGGATATTGCCCGCAAGGACGGCTCATTACCCAAGCTTCGCAACCTGCTGACACGTACCAAGCTGCTGATTCTGGATGACTGGGCAATGTCCCCCCTGTCAGATATGGGCCGACAGGATTTGCTGGACATCATAGAAGAGCGAACCGGGGAAGGGGCCATGGTGATTACCTCTCAATTACCTGTTACCCAGTGGCATGTTTATATTGATGAACCCACAACAGCGGATGCCATTATGGATCGTCTGATTCACCGCTCACACCGTCTGGAACTGTCAGGGGAGTCAATGCGTAAGAAGCAAAGTCTCAGTTCGGTAAAACAGGAATAATATGCAGTAAACCTATAGTGTTAAGGAGCAAAAATGGAACCACAGACCTGTTGATTTCACATTCTGTGGTTCCTGTATTTGCACATTACCTCTGCCCCTGCTCATGCAGGGGCAGCCTTAAGCCATCAAGCCGCTTGCCAACTACTGGCTATTATTGGATTGATCTCATCCCGGGTTTGCTGAGGTAGCTGGGCATTGCCTGCCGGCAGTGCTTCAAAACCAGCCATGGCGTTTACCAGGCTGTCCACAGCATTCGCATGCAGTACGGCGTCTGCCGTGTGAATTTCATCCAGCTGCTGGCTCCCTCCTGCATACCAGTCCTGCACCAGAACCCGATCATTAGAACCAATAACATCGATAAGAAGATGGTCGCCGGAGCGGGTAAACCACAGGTTCTCTTTGGTGATGCTTTCAAACTGCAGCCTGTCCATATCACCGGCATGGTCGGAATAGTTATTGATGGTGTCAAACCCATCACCAGCGGCAAAGTGATAGGTATCATCACCTGCACCACCCATCAAATAGTCATTACCACCATTACCGGAGAGCAGGTCATTGCCATCACCCCCATTCAGGATGTTCCGACCCTGGTTGCCCGTCAGTTCATTATCCAGACGATTGCCAGTGGCATTGATATGCTCTGCACCGCTGAGCATCAGGTTCTCCAGATGCTCGCCCAGTGTGTACGACACTGACGATACAACAGAATCGATACCCTCTGCCGCCTGTTCGATCAGGCGATCCGCCGTATTATCCACCAAATAGGTATCATTCCCGTCATGGCCAATCAAGGTGTCGATACCGCCCATACCCATCAGCAAATTATTTCCACGATTACCGACAATCCGGTTGTTGTGGTCATTACCTGTTCCGATCAGGTGTCCATCACCAATCAGCGTCAGGTTCTCAACCTCACTATCCAGCGTGTAATTGACACTGCTGATGACCTGGTCAAAACCGCCCCCGGCCAGTTCATGAACCACATCGCCAATATTGTCCACGATGTAAGTATCATCACCGGTGCGCCCGGTCATCACATCAGCCCCGGCATCCCCATCAAGATAATTC
>NZ_JAGHQV010000193.1:0-1488 GCF_017744175.1 Thalassotalea sp. G20_0
GAACAACGATTACAGGGAGGTCTCACTCATAAATAGTTAAAAATCAAGCTCCGGCGCTATCAGGAAAAGCCGGAGAATTCTGCGATTAGAAGGAATATGGAACAACCAGGCTCAGCTTAAGGTCGTTCTCATCCTGAAAGGCATTCTTAAAGCCAGTCCAACTATCCAGGCCGGAACGGTTATTGTACTTGGTCATGTGGGCAGCAACACGGGTTCCTTTCCAATCACCATCTTGAAAGGTATAAGCTACATCCAGGTTAAATGCCTCTTCCTTCAGCTCTACGCTCTGATCCGCGTAGTCGGATGCTGGCTTACCATCCCAGCCGTAGATATAGGAAGCACCAACACTCCAGCCCGGTTTACCGAGGTCAGCCAGATCACGCCACGCACCAATAAATACCGCCTTTTCGCCGTCGTGGTTCCAATCTGAACGGCCATCCCACCAAAGATCCATCGCACCTTGAGAAGAACCATTCGGGCCAGTTGTACGATATACAAAGTATCCTTTCTCACCTTCAGCTTTGGTTATGGTCGCCTCTGCACGGAAAGTATATGCTCCCTTTGAGAAAGAAGTCTGCACTGCTTGCATCCAAGCCTTGCCGTCATAAACTTCGTAGTCACCTGCGTCTTCCGCCCCATAATAATGGTAAGCTAGGAACAGATTACCATCAGCTACCTTCAGGTTATGTTTAATCTTGCCGTGGTATGTATCAAGGTAATCTTTAGACTGAGAAAACGCACCATCCAGGATCAGCCCGTTTTCAAAGGTATACTTGGCCCCGAAGGAGTGCACATAGTCAACCACATCATCCATGCCAGCAGGTGCATCTTTGGTGCGGAAAGCGTAAGTATCCTGGAACCATGGAGCCTTGTACTCATCAGCCCACATATAAGCCACGCTTAAACTACCAAAGTCAGCACCCGCTTGAGCACCACGATATGTACCAGGCATAAAATTCCAGTTTACACCAAGACCACCAGGGCCAGATGGCTGAATATAACCGGCTTTAGCCCAGGTATTTGCCATCTTGAATTTCAAAGCTGCTTTATAAATACTGGCACCATTATCAGCTTTATCATTTGCCCAGATTGGATCGTAAGGGTTATCCCATGGAACAAAGTTAAATTCGTGGTCAACTGCCGCATTTTGGGTCAGATCTGCTGCTGCAAACACACCAAAATCAAACCCAACCATGTCATTGATATAGCCAGAGCTAAAGTCAACATTTGCCAGAGCTGTGGTGTGGTCAAGGTTAGCGACCATCTTGCCATCAGCTTGGCTATAGCGGTCACGCTTGCGCATAAAGGTATAGAGACCGCCAGTCACAGATGCATCATCGAAGAATGCATTACCTGTGCTTTTAGCAGCGTTGTACATTGAATCATCGGTCATGTCAGCAGCAAAGGCTGTTGATGATACCCCAGCAAGAAGAATAGCTGTGGCCAGAGTCGTCTTTTTAAACATCGCCATTAATCCCCATTAACTCC
>NZ_JAGHQV010000194.1:0-1475 GCF_017744175.1 Thalassotalea sp. G20_0
GCCATAAGCAAAACCTTGACCAATCAAGCCAGTCCGGCAATGATCGCTTCCTTACGTTTTTGGATAATATTCCTAAGCAGGTCAGCACTTTATCTGCGGCGGTTGGAGATAATGATATCTACATCAAATCCCTCCTGACAGCCATTGAGCACTATGATTCAGCAACATTCATGGCTGAACTTTCAGCGCTGAATAACGGGGCCAAAAGTGAGATCGCTCTACCTCGACAATTGTTGGAGGCTTTGATCAGGCAGAACCCGATAAAAAAACATTTTCCCACCTACTGTTACAATGGTACAAATTGTACCTACGAACGACGTGGTGCCGAACTTAGCTGGGATGATCTACTGAATCAGACCAAGCCCACCTTTGCTGAACAAGCTGTTATCTGTCGGGAGCTTCTAGAGCACAAATTGTTTGTACCATTTTTGCTAGGGTCACCATCTCAAGCCGGAATCTCTTTCCATAATCCGCTGGTGTGTTGTCTTCTGATCGCTCACGGTACAAGAGTCCATCTAGCTCAACCCCCAACCCTGTCCGACTGTACACTGCTAATATTTGCCATGCATTTTAGAAGTATGAATCTGATGACGGCAGGCGAAGTCGAAATCGTTCGGAATGAGATGCTGTGGAGGCTTCTTTGCCATTGTGAAAGCGGCACAATTACTGATCCTGAACGGATTACCAATCGCCTCGCGAACATGGAGGAAGAATTGTCCCGGCTTACTTCCCTCCACTGGAGAGCCGGTGTTTTCCGTCCTGAGCTCAGTCGCCTGTTTGGTAATACGTTTTATCATCACTTTGTCGAGAAAAGATCAGTTGACGGGCATACAATCAAGGAATATCTGAAACGAAATTTGTCAACCCGGCGCTTCAGTGATGAACAGATACGCGAGCATTTAGAGCATACATCGACTCTCACATCATTGGATCGTTCTAATTTAATGCTTGAACTCATGGGGAAGCTCTATCACAAAGTTCCTCTTGCTGCTGTGGTTCAGTTAAGAGAAGATGGTGAATGCCAGCCTTACTGGCCGGAGACATTTCAGGCCCCCCCACCAATCGTTGAGCCTGGTAAACTCCAGGGAAATGACAAAGACCGCATTCGGGAACTTACCTTGGCGGTGGGTCAGTCCTATTTCCGTTCCCCCCATCTCAACAGGGCACAAACCATTCTGGCGGAGGGTTCAAAACCCCATTACCGCACATTGCACGGACTGGATCACGCCCTGCGCACGCAGATGGCTATCGGATTTCTTCTGGACGACCATGTTCTACCTAAATTCCACCGTCCGTCCAAAGAGTTATTGCATAAGCAGCCACAGCTGCGGGAGTTGTTGCCCATCGCTGAACTTTACCAGGACGCTGTCGCGGAAGATGAACCAAAAGAGCTACGGGCAGCAGAACTGTTCCAGCGTGATATGTCCAGCCTGCAACAGTATCCCAACGAGCTGATTGACCTGGTGGCCAGAGCC
>NZ_JAGHQV010000195.1:0-1445 GCF_017744175.1 Thalassotalea sp. G20_0
CTATAGAGCCAACAAAAAACCCTCCGAAAACAGCTAAAGTCGAAACGGAGTCGTACAATCTTCCGATCATTGATCAATCGTTGATTGACTCCAGTGATATCCCGAAAACGACCTTGCTACAGCATTATTTTCCATCAAGTCTCTCACCTGATGCCCAGACCATTGCCCGCCCCGTTCATGGTGTCCAGCACAGTTGCCGGACGGCGATCTGGGCCGTAGCCCTGTTGCAACAGCGTAAACAGCACGGCGATCCCAAGGCGGTAGCATTTCCCGACCACATGGTACCACTGCTGATCAAAGCCTGTCTGTTTCACGACACCGGCCGTGAAGGCGATGGGGTCGATACGGAGGAGTGGGAGCGGGCCAGTGCTGACAACCTGATGGAACACCTGCGCAACTGCGGCATCGAGCAGTCCCTGGCCTGGCAGTGTGGCGAGGCGATTTACCACAAGGATAATCCCAAGGGCTGCCAGAATCTGCCAGAGGCAATACAGACCCTGCGCAGTTTGCTCCATGATGCGGATACGCTGGAGGTTATGCGGGTAAGGGAATGTTTTTACATAGACCAGCTGGAGTGTTTTGCTGCCTGTCAGGATGATCACCAGAGGAAAGAGTGGCGCACGCTGGCCGAAGAGGTCTGCCGGGTGATTGCCAGGCAGGGTGATCTCTGGTTTCCGATCAAGTTGCAGGACAGCGCCACAGAGCAGGAACATTTCTTCAGCATCGGTACCGCCAGCAAGTGTGAAAACAGGAAAAAACAGTGGGAACACCATCCTTCGCCATTCAGCTATCAGCTTCATAGCATAGGTGAACAGTCCGCTGTTATCCGGGAGTTAATCTCCCCATACACCGAACACCCGGCAAAACCACAGGCCCCCTCCTTCTCCCTGGCACAACTGACCCCACCCGGTGCGGATATAAAAGAGTGCCAGGGCAGTTGGCCAAAGGGGCTGTATAGCGACCCCGTCAGCCAGCAGGTCTATTACATCAAACCGACCAGCGGTGAGCTAAGTGCGCAAAACCAGCGGCTGATGGGCAACCTGGCCCGACTGCTGGGCATCACCGTACCCGAGAGCTTTGTCCATCAGGAACAGGGTCATTTTTATCTGGTCAGTGCTGTTCCCGAACAATGGCAGGGTAAACTCAAAGGCGGGGAGGAGACCCTGCGCTCCCTGTCTTGTGAACAGTGGGCCAGATTACTGCTGATTAATGTGATTGTCGGTAACGAAAGTATGGTGAACAGTGACTGGGAGGGCATTGAACTGACCCCGGAAGGGGAACCGGTGATGTTCCACTGGGACTTTGCCGGGATGGCGACTCGCTACCCATGTCCTGAGAAACCAGACCCCGCCCCCAAAGCGGATGATTTTTCCTCCATGCCGATGCTGCTGAATAAACTGCGAGACCCTCAGGCACCCCCCATGAACTCGCTGCCCATCCACAAC
>NZ_JAGHQV010000196.1:0-1435 GCF_017744175.1 Thalassotalea sp. G20_0
TGTTGAAGGTCAGTTGGTGGCCGTGGTCGGTCAGATCGGCAGCCACATCGCCGCTGCTGCCCGCCAGGGCAAAGGCCGCCAGCGCATCGGCACCGGGGAAGGCCTGTAACTCGGGTGCCTGATTGTCCGCCGGTGGGGTCGCGGGGTCGGCCGCTACCGCCAGGGTAAAGGTGTCCGAGGCGCTGGCCAGGCCATCACTGGCGGTGACCGTGACCGACAGCGAGCCCACATCACCACTGCCGGGCGTACCCGAGAAGGTGGTGCTGGCGGCATCGAAGCTGAGCCAGGCGGGCAGGGCACTGCCATCGGCCAGGGTGGCACTGTAGCTCAGGGCATCACCCTCCAGGTCGCTGAAGCTGTCTGCGGGCAGCTGGTAGCTGAAGGGGGTGTCCTGATCGGCACTCTGATCGGCCAGGGCGACATCCAGTACCGGCCCGTCGTTGCTGCCGTTGAGGGTGATGGTCAGGGTGTGGCTGGTGCCATCCGCTGAGGTCACGGTCAGCGTCTCGGTCAGAGTTTCACCCTCCCCGAGCTGCTGAATGGCCGACTGGCTGTTATCGGCGCTGTAGGTCCACTGGCCACTGGCATCCAGGGTCAGTTCACCGTAGCTGCCGGTGAGGGTGGTGGCGATAAACTGGGCTTCACCGGCATCGCTGTCACTGATGATCAGGGTACCGCTGGCGCTCAGGACGTCGCTGCTGTCTTCGGTCACCGTGGCGCTGTCATCGCCGGCAATCACCGCCGGGTTATTGGCCTGCTGGTCCGGGTTATCGACGCTGCGGGCCTGCAGGCTGATGTTGTCAACCACCATGTCACGACCAGTGGGATCGGCGGTGGTGTCGGAGATGCGCAGCACCAGGTTGCCCGCTGACGAGGCAGTGAATGCCAGGTTCAGGGTCTGCAGGGTCGTGGAGTCGCTGTTGAATGCCTGTGTGGCCAGCACCTCACCGGACGTTTCATCAACCACCTCCACCTGACCGGACACTGGCCCGTCCGACCAGGCGGCACCGTAATCCAGGCTCAGACTGTAATTGATGTCCGGATGGCCCTGAATCACCTGTTCCACGATGCCGTCTGACGCACCACCTGCGCCGTCACCATTAAACGCCAGGCGATTACCATAGAACTCCACCGCTCCGGTCATGGTCCAGTGTTCATCGGTGTTGAAATCGCCGTTACGCACCAGGTTGGTGTCCAGCTGCAAATCCTGGTAGAGATCCTGCGCCACCGACACGGTGTAGGGCTGTTCGCTGAAGGCACCGAATGCATCGGTCACCCGCACGGTCAGCTGATGGTGGTCAGCACTGCCGTGATCCAGGGCACCGGCAACACGGATTGCGCCGGTATTGGCATCAATGGCAAACAGACCACCGGCGTCGTCGGTGAGGCTGAAGGTCAGGCTATCACCATCGGCGTCACTGGCCGACACCTGCCC
>NZ_JAGHQV010000197.1:0-1433 GCF_017744175.1 Thalassotalea sp. G20_0
CGGCCACACGGTGTACGACCCTACCTTTGGCAGTGGCGGCATGTTGGTGGAGAGCGCCCACCATGTGGCCGAACTGCCCGGCGGCCAGATCATGGGCCGCCCGAACGTGGCGCTCTATGGTCAGGAGCGCAACCTGGGCACCTGGGCCATCGGCAAGCTGAACCTCTACCTGCACAATATGAACGCCGACCTGCGCCGGGGTAATACCCTGGTGGAGCCGCTGCACCTGGAACAGGACAGTGTGCGTGTATTCGACCGGGTGATTGCCAACCCGCCATTTTCCGCCAAACAGTGGTGGACGCCGCTGGAAGTCAATCTGAAAACCAAAGTGGGCAAAGATGGCAAAGAGAAGGAAGTAGCCCCCAACTACAAGAAAGAGGTCTACGACCGCTACGGACGCTTCGGTTACGGCATTCCGCCCCGTGGCTATGCCGACCTGGCCTTTGTTCAGCATATGCTGGCCAGCCTGAAAGACGATGGTCGTATGGCAGTGGTACTGCCCCACGGCGTGCTGTTCCGTGGCGGCGAAGAGGGGAAAATTCGCCAGGGCCTGCTCAAAGGCACCAGCGAGCAGCCCGGTGACCGTATTGAGGCGGTGATTGGTCTGCCGGAAGCGCTGTTCTATAACACCGGCATTCCCGCCTGTGTGTTGCTTATCAATAAGCAGAAGCCCGCCAACCTGAAGGACAAGGTGATCTTTATTGATGCCAGTGGTGAGTTTGCCGAGGGCAAGAACCAGAACAGTTTGCGGGTGCAGGATATTGACCATATTCATGAGGCGCACAGTGCGGCTTTTCATAATGGTGTGGAGGAGGAGAAATATTGTCGTCTGGTGTCGATGGGGGAGATTGCTGGTAATGATTACAACCTGAATATTGCGCGGTATATCGATACTTCCGAGGCGGAGGTTCAGGTGGATATTGCGGCGGTGCTTGGGCAGTTGGCAGTTATCAGTGGACTGTTGGCAGTGGTGGATGCGGAGTTGGATGGGTATCTGCATGAGCTGGGCTTAGTGGCGGCCTCACCTGATGTGGAGGTGACGCGATGATTTTAGATGGATACAAGGAGAGTCTTGTTGGCCTTATTCCAAATAGCTGGGATGTAACAGAAGTTGGTAAGGTTGCAGATGTAAAGGGTGGCAAAAGACTCCCCAAGGGTAGAAGTCTACTTGAAGAACCTACTCCTTATCCGTATATCCGAGTTAGTGATATGGATAATGGGGGGGTTGATCTAAACGATATACGCTTCGTCCCAGAGGATATTTATCCAAGCATTTCGCGCTACACAATATCTTCCAATGACCTGTACATATCAGTGGCAGGCACACTTGGACTGGTTGGTTATGTCCCTCAACAGTTAGATGGCGCCAACTTGACTGAAAATGCTAACAAAATAACAAATATACAGGTCAATAAAGATTTTCTTTTTCATTT
>NZ_JAGHQV010000198.1:0-1416 GCF_017744175.1 Thalassotalea sp. G20_0
CTTATCCGGGGAGATCTGTCCAACATGCGATTGGTAATTCCCAGTTCTCAGCCACTGGTTACAACAGGCTCGGCGAACAGGTCTCATCATCCTGTTCGAGCAAACCCGATGGCAACCAATAGCGCCAGCAGAGGTAACTCCGCGTGGTGATTGGACAGAAGTCAGCAGAGGCCATAGTAGCTGTACGACAGAAGCCATTAACGGATGGGAAGTCGTTAGCGAAGGGCCGAACATCGATGACAAAGAGGAGACTGATTCCCTCAAGGCGATGCAGCCGTCCGGCGACTCACCGTACTTGGCGACAGAATCTTTAACCAGCTTTGAACCATGATCTACTAAATTGCGTACTTGAACCGGCTAATCTGGCAAGTGCATGGAAACAAGTCAAAAGCAACAAGGGTGCTCCGGGTATTGATGGAGTCACCATTGAAGCTTATCCAGACTTTGCCAAACAGCATTGGCCTTCAGTGCGCCAAGCCTTATTGGACGGAACCTACCAGCCGTCACCCGTGCGCCGGCATGTGATAGAAAAGCCGGACGGCGGTGAGCGTTTGCTGGGAATCCCTACCGTGACGGACAGAGTCATACAGCAGGCCATTGTGCAGGTGCTGACCCCTGTCTTTGATCCGGGATTCTCACCAAACAGCTTCGGCTACCGACCGGGACGGTCAGCACACGACGGAGTCCGTCAGGTTAAGCAGTTGATCAACCGGGGGCTGCATTACGCCGTTGACGTCGATCTGAGTAAATTCTTTGATACGGTTAATCACGACGTTTTGATGTCGAGGGTCTCCCGTAAGATCCGCGACAAACGCCTCCTGAAACTGATTGGTCGCTACCTGCGCTCCGGTGTCATGATTGAGGGCAATGTTTACCCGACCAGGGTTGGCATGCCACAGGGTGGCCCTTTATCACCCTTGCTGTCTAATGTGGTCCTCGACGAACTCGACAAGGAGCTTGAATATCGAGGTCATTGCTTTGCAAGATACTGTGACGACTTCGTTATTCTCGTCAAGAGTCAGCGTGCCGGTGATCGGGTGATGAACAGCATTACCCAATTCATTGAACGTAAATTGAAACTGAAGATTAACTCCCGGAAAAGTAAAGTTGTGAAAGCAACAGAAAGCGAATTCCTGAGTTTCACCTTCACAGGGAAGAAAGTTCGCTGGGCCCAGAAGTGTCTGGACCGATTCAAGTACAGGATACTCAAGTTGACCAGTCGTCGCTGGGGTGTCTCAATGCAACATCGGTTACGCAAACTGGCACAATATATCCGGGGTTGGATGGGGTATTTCCGGTTATCGGAATATTACCGACCAATTCCCCTGCTGGATCAATGGATACGTCGGCGAATCCGTTGCTGCTTTCTGAAGCAATGGCGCAAGCCGAAAACCCGTTTCAATAATCTGGTCAGGT
>NZ_JAGHQV010000199.1:0-1381 GCF_017744175.1 Thalassotalea sp. G20_0
GTGGGCTGGGCAATGACACCCTGACGGGCGGTGAAGGTGCTGACACTTATCATTTTTCTGCTGGAGACGGGCAGGATGTGATTCATAACTACGATAGTGAAGGCATGGACACTATTCGGTTTGCAGATAGTGTTTTACCAGACAGTGTCGCAGTATCAAGGGCTGGTGATGATCTTTTGCTCTGTTATGGGGGGAATGATCAGGTCACTGTTTCCCGGTTCTTCCAGGATGAAGGTCATTCCAGATACGCTCTGGATACGGTGACGTTTGCTGATGGCACTGTCTGGAACAAAGAACTACTGCTGGATAAAGCGCTTCTTGGAGATGGTGGTGATAACCTACTCCTTGGTTATACGACAGATGACGCGCTTTCCGGTGATGCTGGAAGCGATATTCTGGTGGGCAATGCCGGTGATGACAGCTTGCGTGGCGGTACTGGCAACGACCGACTGGAAGGGGGCGTTGGCGATGACACCTATCATTTTGCAGCCGCCGATGGCAGTGATGTTATTGAAGACAGTGCCGGTATCGATACCCTGAGCTTTGAAGACCTGAACGATGGCGATGTGTTACTGCGCCGACTGGGTGATGATCTGATTATCACCAGTAATGCTGATCGTAATGACAGCGTTCGCATCCTAAACCATTTTACCGATAAGGCAGGTCTTGTCAGTGGGAATGCGATTAATTTCATCGTGTTTGCCAACGGAACCCGCTGGAATACTGATGACATTCTGGTTCAGTCGGTAAAAGGGACTGAAGCTGATGACCAGATTCTTGCCCATGCTGAAAATGACATGATCACCGCGTTGGGTGGTGATGATGTTATTAATGGACAGGGAGGTAATGATCAGATCAACGGTGGCGATGGTGCAGATACACTTTATGGCGAATCCGGTAGGGACATTCTGGTCGGTGGTCAGGGCAATGATCGTCTGGAGGGCGGAGTTGACAATGACCGTCTGGAGGGGGGGCAAGGTGTAGATACCCTTCTAGGCCAGGATGGTAATGATCATCTGTACGGTGGTGACCAAAATGATGACCTTAGCGGGGGCTCTGGTGATGACCAGCTCTTTGGCGATAGCGGCAACGACACGCTAAACGGTGACTGGGGTGATGACACCCTGCATGGTGGCTCCGGCGATGATGAACTGACCGATCATACTGGCAATAACACCCTGTATGGTGGAGAGGGGAATGACAAATTGTCTGGTCGTGGAGACCTGTTTGGTAATGAAGGTGACGACACTCTGGAAGGCAGTGGTCTTTTAGCAGGTGGTGAAGGTCATGATGTCATTACCGGGCAAAGTGGCAGCACCCTGAGAGGTGACACCGGGAACGATACCCTCATCGTTGACAGTCAGCCCTGGGAGCGCGGTGT
>NZ_JAGHQV010000019.1:0-105677 GCF_017744175.1 Thalassotalea sp. G20_0
TTGACGGCTCGTCTCTTCCAGCTTCAGTGGATGTTAACCGGGATACAGTATCTGCGGTTGCTGAGGAGGAAGGTGACTGCATGGTTTGTTTGGAGGTCCTCCCTGTTTCCAATTGGAGAATCGTTTGAGAATGACAACAATAGAGTACGACCTTGTCAGCCCGGTAAAGTTCCAGGCAACCGGTATCAGAGAAGCCTGACCTGTTTTGTCAGGCAGCCTGGCTGTGGGGTGTGTTACTGGATAGCGCACCGCTGCAGCTACTCCAATACACGTCAACTGCCACAGCCTGAAAACTGACGTATTCATAATTTCTGAAAACATAAGAGATCCAGCAGCTTTCACTGCTAAGAAAAATCACTATCACCACCCTGAAAATTCTGACACCCTGAGCCCTTGAAAATCAATGCCTGAGACCCAAGATTCCTGCATCCCGGAGCAATGGCCGCCCGGGAATGAGCTTATGGAGCATACTGGTCTTTGGTACGCTCAGACTGGTGACGAACTGTGATTATGACCGGCTTCAGGAACTCGCTAACGAGCATGGCACTTTACGAAAGATGCCTGGTCACGGGCCTTACTGCACACACTCTTATCATATTCAGACACTTCAGGATAATATCAGCCTGTTCACGCCGGAGATATTGGACCATGTGAACCTTCTGGTCGTTGTCGCAGGCCATGAACTGGTAAAAAAAGATGAACCGCTATGTTACCGTGCCGATTCGTTCGTCGGCAAAACCGACATCCACTTCCCCACAGACATCAGTTTATTGAGCGACGCATGCCGTAAAATGGTGGAGTTTGCGGCTGTTCTCGCCCAGCAGTATCGTCTTATCGGGTGGCAGCAACTGAGTACTTAAAAAAACAACACCGGAAATGCTATCACACGGCTCGTAACCTGAAGCATTCAACGACCGACTGAGAGACCAGGAAGAGCCAGCGGCAGCATGATATTGAGCTGGCTCATCTTGAGTACCTAAAATACAGTCTCAGGATTATCCATAAAGCTGAAGACACCCTGCTTGAACTGACCGCGCTGCATGCGGCTGAGCCAAGGCTGGAGGATCCCAAATAATATTACAGGATCAGTTCGGTTTTACCCTCCATCATCTTGTTATGGAAAAGCAAACAGACGACCATGTTGCTGTTTCCATAGCAAAAGGGGCGAAGAAACGCTTTCCTGCACTGAATCAAGTCAGTTATGACAAAGGATTATGGAGTCCGGGAAATCTTGAACAGCTCGAAGCTATTTTGGAGCGACCGATTAGATGGGGTTTCTTACAGGTACTCGTTAGTTGTTGACGATAATCACGCAGTGCGGACAAAACCGTGAGCCGATAAAGAGATGACGTTCCTTATTCAGAATGCAGCATCGCAAGTAGTGTTTTGATAAATTCCTTTCTCTTGATCTCGAAATCATTAACATGCGCAGTGGTGGATAGCCAGTTGTTCACTCTGAGTTCAAAGTCATTGCGGCAAATATGGTTGTTCAATTTGATTTTAAGATTCTCAGTAAGAGCATGGAGGCGTTGTTGTTCGTGAAATTGTTCAGTCTGACAGTCAGGTTTTATGGGTTTGTCGTCAACGTGCAAAGCAATAAACTGGCTGGCCTTATGCAAGGTAAGCAGGGTGCGCATAAACAAACCGTAAATACGTTCATCGGCGTTTTGAGGTGAATTAAAAAGAATGGTTCGTGGTATATGAAATACCGCTTCTTTTTGCAATTTCCCGGTCAAAGAATCAAGGTTTTCAGTGAGGTATTCCAGGGTATCGTTCAGTAACCGGATTTCTTCAGCAAACGACAAACACATTACCGGCCTTTCAACGCCGGGAACGTGAATGGCCAATTCTGCGGTATTTCTACGGGCTGCCCTGGCATCAATATTGACCTGAAGCCCCATTGTTTTCACCCCCAAATCACCCTCTTTAAGCTGAATATTGTAGGCGCTTGGCAGTTTAATCGCCTGGCATCCCGGGATAGGCCCGATGGTGACGCTTTTGGGGATTTCTGAGTCCATGTCGCTGTTAAGAGTCTGCATCTTTTTAACGAGTCTTCTGGCCGACTCTTTGCCCGTGCAGATAATGTCAATATCATTGAATGATGAGCAGAGGTTCTGTAAAAAACGGGCGTATGAGCCGGTAATCAGAATTTGGGGATTGCTATAAAGACCATTGATTTCCTGAATAACCTCCAGTGCTTTCAATGTTAATGCATTTAACCGCGTAACCGAACTGACTAAATCTGGCCTGCTTGACCATTGCTTCACCGTTTGTACTACATAGGCGATAGCTGTCTGAGAGGTGAACGTATTGTCTGTTTTATCCCGGCGTTCACTGCCCGAACTGGCGACGGATACCGCTACCGATGTTGTTCTTCGGCCAGAACTCTCTACACCGGGGGGGACGTGGGGGAGTTGTTCTTTATGGTCATGCCTGGCAGTATTTGCACGATTGGCTGAATGCCTGATGCCATCACCGGGAACGGCGCTTTCCCGTTGAAACAGTAACTCATCCATTATGTTGGCTTCGCAGCTATAACGTTCAAACCAGCAGCCCAGGGCGTGGCGCAGCTTGCTTCCTTCAGGAAAACTCTGAAGACTCTCCAGAACCTGATACCTGTGGATTTGTCGTCCATTAATAGATTGGCGGGCAATATGGCATTGTGCCAGGAAGAAGAAATGCAGTCGTGAGTTCTGAAATGAGCGCCTCAGTCTTTTGATGGATTGCAATACCTGTTCTGCTGATACTCTCTGATGATTTATTGGCAGCCCATGATGAATAGCCATACATTGCAACATACATTGCAACCGGTGTTGCTCATCGTCTTTGGTCGGCACATGGTTTAAGATTTGCCAGGCTTCTTGCAGTAAGTCCTGCGCGTCGTTGGTTTCATCATAACACTGAGACTGTTTCAGTCTTTGCATCAGATACCTGGCTTTCCTTGAAGAGTGATCCCCGGATGCTTCATTAAATGCTGCTAATACGTCCTTGTTATCCAGATAGTTGCCATTCAATTCTGTTGCATTCAATGCCAGCTTGGAGTAAAAAATCGCTTTTTCGAGCAGCCAGCCACCGCGTTCATAACCCTTAATGACTGCATCCGGTTTGACCTGCTGACCATTCAGCGCCAGGCCCCTCAGGAAACATTCCGCCTTGAAGCGTGCTATCCCCAGTTTTCCTTTCGGGCTCTCCGGGAAATCCTTGACCACCGCCTCCGGTGTGACCTGTTGACCATTCAATGGCAGGCCTTTCAGGCAACATTGCTCCTTAAAACGTGCTATACCCAGTTTGCCTTGCTGGCTATCCGGGAACTCCTTAACTACCTCATCCGGTGTGACTTTCAGGCCATTTAATAGCAGGCCTTTCAGGCAGCACTCCGCTTTGAAGTGTGCTTTCCCCAGTCGGCCTTCTGAATTATCCGGGAAATCCCTGACCACCACATCCGGTATGATTTGCTGGCCATTCAACGGCAGGCCCTTCAGGCAACATTCCGCTTTGAAGCGTGCTACCGCCACTTTGCCCTCAGGGCTTTCCGGGAAATCCTTAACCACTGCGTCCGATGTCACCAGCTGGCCACTCAATGGCAGCCCCCTCAGACAACATTGCGCTTTAAAGTGCCCCAGCTCCAGTGCTGCTTTGGCTGCCTGATAATCCTCCACCACCTTATCCGGTGTGATCTGCTGGCAGTTTAATGGCAGGCCCCTCAGGCAATATTCTGCTTTGAATCGCACTATCCCCAGTCTGCCTTCCGGACTGTCCGGGAAATCCTTTAGCACCACCTCCGGTGTGACCCGCTGGCCATTCAGCGTCAAGCCTTTCAGGCAACATTCCGCTTTGAAGCGCGCTATCGCCATTCTGGCTTCCGGAATGTCCGGAAAATCCTTTAGCACCGCCTCCGGTGTGACCCGCTTGCCATTCAACGTCAAGCCTTTCAGGCAACATTGTTCCTTAAAGCGCGCCAACTCGATGGTTGCTTTGGCGGCCTGAAAACCCCTGACCACCACATCCGGTGTGACCAGCTGGCCGTTCAACAGCAAACCTCTCAGGCAACATTCCGCTTTGAAACGCACTGGCTCCAGTGTTGCTCTGGCGACCTGATACCCCTTAACCACCGCATCCGGTGCAACCTGCTGGTCATTCAACGAGAGGCCCCGAAGGCAACATTGTTCCTTAAAGCGGGCTATTCCCAGTGTGCCCTCTTGATTATCCGGGTAAGCCTTAATTACTTCGTCCGGTTTGATCAGTCGGCCATTCAACGTCAGGCCCCTGAGACAACATTCTGCCTTGAAGCGCGCAATCCCCAGTTGTCCTTCCGGACTGTTCGGGAAATCATTAACCACCGCACCCGGTGTGACCAGCTGGCCTTTTAACCGCAGGCCTCTCAGGCAGCATTGTTCCTTAAAGCGCGCTATCCCCAGTTTGTCTTTCGGGCTCGTCGCAAAATGCTTAACTACTTCGTCCGGTGTGACCTGCCCACCATTCAAAAGCAGGCCCCTAAGGCAACATTCTGCTTTGAAACGCGCCAGCTCCAGTGTTGCCCTGGTGGCCTGAAAGCCTTTAACTACTTCCTCCGGTGTGACCTTCTGGCCATGCAGCGGCATACTCTTCAGGCAACATTCTTCCTTAAAGCGTAGGATTGCCAGCTGGTATTTTTTATTTTGATACGGCTCCCGGTTGAATTCTTGAATGACCTGATCTGGTGTCACTTTTCTATTGCCATGAAGAATGTTTTGTAAGCAGAGCTTTTGCAGGAAGAAGCCACTACGCAGAGACGATTTATCCATCCCATAGGCTCTCAGTACATCAGCTGATGTGACTTTACGTCCATGTAATAGTTTTTTTTCCCAAAAGGCATCCTCAACAAATTTGCCATCATTCAGTGAGCGAGCTGTGCCTTTAAACGACGGACGGTTTAACACTCTTTTACCGCTAAATGTACTTCCAGAGTGTGGAGAACTCCCGCTTGAAGCAGGTTTTTGGCCAACCTGGCCAGCAGGCTTTGGGTAGGGGGAGGCGGATGTGATTGCTTTCAGAATAAAACCCTGCGCACTTGGAATATAAATATCGCAGTTTGACCTTCAAATGATTATCAGGTTCAAAATTTCAGGATCAAGACTTAACGGTCCTGATTGTGGAGGAGACGCAGCAGAAGTTAAAAACTGTCGCTTAATAAAATTATGCAAGATAATCGTCGTTCAACTGACTTTTCTTCCGCTTCAGTCGAGTATAAAAATCGTCTCTTTCTGCCAACCAGCCGCCACGCTCATAGTCCCTGCCAACCTCATCTGCTGAGACCGCCTGGTGATTCAGTGGCAGGCCGTTCAGGCAGCATTCCGCTTTGAAACGCACCAGCGGCAGTGTTGCTTTAGCTGCCTGATAATCCTTAACCACCTCATCCCGCTTGATCCTGTGGCCTAACACCCGCGGGATCCTCAGGCAACATGCCGCTTTGAAGTGCGCCATCTCAAGTTTGCCTCCCAGGCTATCCGGAAAAGCTCTAAGCACATCTTCCTGTGTGATCAGTTGGCCTTTCCACGGCAGGCGCCTCAGGCAACACTGTCCTAAGAAGCGCGCTATCTCCAGTTTGCCTCCCGGACTATGCCGGAAAGCCTGAACCACTACTTTGGGTAAGATCGGATTGCCCAATGGCAGGCGTCTAAAGCAACATTCCCGCTTAAAGAACGCCATCTCCAGTTTGCCTTTCGGAGTATCCGGGAAAGTCTCAAGCACAGCTTTCGGTGTGACCTGCATGCCATGCAGCGGCAGTCCCATCAGGTAACATTGTGCTTTGAAGATGGCCATCTCAAGTTTGCCTTCCGGACTATCCGGGAAAGCCTCGACCACAGCTTCCGGTGAAACCTGCTGGCCATGCAGCAGCAGTTCCCTCAGGCAACATTGAGCTTTGAAGATCGTCATCTCAAGTCTGCCTTTCGGAGTATCCGGGAAAGCTTCGACCACAGCTTCCGTTGAGACATTCTGGCCATGCAGCGGCATTTTCCTCAGGCAACATTGCGCTTTGAAGAACGATAACCTCTCTTTGCCTTCCGGGCTATCCGGGAACGCCTCTACCACAGCTTCCGTTGAGACCTTCTGGTTATTCAACGGTATGCCCCTGATGCAACAATTCGCTTTGAAGCGCGCTATCCCCAGTTTGCTTTCCGGACTGTCCGGGAAAGCATTAACCACTTCATCCGGTGTGAGCTGAAGGTCATTCCATAGCAGCCCCCTCAGGTAACATTCCGCTTTTTTGTCCGCTCTTTCAAAAAGCAACAATGCCATGCTTTTATCGCTGACCAACATTTTTTTAATGACATAATCTGATCGAAGGCATGACACATGACGTGTATGGGTCGCACTGAAATGAACAAAATCAAAAAAAGACAGATTACTGGCAATGAGTTCTAGTAGTTCATCAGGAAGTTTGTTCAAATAACAGTTATCAGGTTGGCGATGTACTTTTTTTACGGTTCTGATACCAAAAAGCGCGAATGGAATTAATGAGTCAGGGGTTTGGGGATCAAGAATAAACGACTTTACTCGGGGTGACACAGCAGTGGCTGGAAACATAATATAGGTCCTTGTACACCTTTTTTTCTATGAGCCCGGGGTCTGAAAAAAGTTCCGCGTGCGGCAATGACCTGCCTGCTTAGAGTAAAAAATCATTTTGCTGGCCGGGTGTACTTACAGTAATTCAGGCCATGGCCAGCACCAACAATATACTTAAAATATGGCTATCCGGACTCAGGATTTCGTCAGGGGAGCCCTGATAAACATTAATGGTCGTTTGTATATCAGGGCTGCTGTAGCTGCTGTAAATGTTGCGCAGGCCCTGAAACGTTTCAAGACAGGGCTGGATCAAGCTGGTTGTGGATGGTTCGGATAAATAACCTGGCATCAGTAAGCTCAAGATCAGCAAGGGACAATGCCAGGTGGTTTTTGCTGCCATCGGTTATCAATCGCAGGCCGTCAAAGTTCAGCTCACCAAGTGAGCTTGGGATCCGCAGCCGAATCAGGCCATTGTGACTGAATTCAATCGTTGACAAATCAGGGTTGAATTCAAGTGTGTCAGCGGAGCCTGCTATCAGGAGAGGCTTGAGCAGTGTTTCCAGCGTGCTATCAATCGGCTCGGCATGTTCTTTCGCAAGCAGTGGGTAAGCCGGAGTGAGCAGAGCCATTGACAGGGAGGCGGATAAACGAAGCTGGCTCTGGCTGGAAAGTGCCCTGCGTAGTTGCCATCGTGACAGCATGCGCTGTTCAATCAGGTACTCTCCAAGCAGCTGGTCATGGCTTGCTGACCGGTGAATGGCGGCATCAAGCTGCTCTGGTGAGATATATCCTTTTTTTATCAGGATCTGGCCCAGCCTTGAGTTGTGATAAACTGCCTGCCGTTTTTGTTCTTCCATCATTAAGGTCCATGATCTTGCCGGGGCATTGCTTTCAATATCGGCCAACGGGATAATGGTTTGATCATTGCGGATGGTCGAAAGCGGTTGGTTAAACCAGTGCGAAAATCGTTTTCGCCAACTATTCTCGTCATGGCTCGTTGATAACGAGCCATGAATGTTTTCTTCAACAGGCTCATTCATGTCAAAAAATACGGTGGATACTGAGAGCTTTGCCTTTGAGCAGTCTTTGGCCGAGCTGGAGACATTGGTCCAGAAAATGGAGTCCGGCGATTTGAGCCTGGAAGAATCCCTGAAAGCCTTTGAGCAGGGCATTAAACTGACCCGTGGTTGCCAGAAAGCATTGACCGATGCTGAGCAGAAAGTTCAACAGCTGCTTGCGCAAAATGGTGAACTGACCACAGAGCCATTTGCTGCTGACGGTGCAGAGCCTTCAGCAGATAGAGGACTGTGAAGATGGCAAGCCCTGTGCCGCTTTCAAAGTTTATCGAGCAGTGTCGTTTACAGGTGGATAATGCGCTCTCTAAAGTCCTGTCTGATGACAGTAAGGTCAGCCCCCTGCTGCTGGAAGCGATGCGATACAGTGTCTTTAATGGTGGCAAAAGAGTGCGGCCAACGCTGGTTTATGCTGCCTGCCATGCTTTTGGTGGGGATGTTAAGCAGGCCAACCCTGCTGCCTGCGCTGTTGAATTAATCCATGCCTACTCACTGGTTCATGATGATTTGCCGGCAATGGATGATGATGACCTGCGCAGGGGCAAGCCAACCTGTCACAAGGCATACGATGAGGCAACTGCGATTCTGGTGGGAGACGCGCTGCAGAGTCAGGCCTTTGAGGTGTTGGGCAATGCCCGTTTATGTCCTGATTCAACCCTGACCGACAGTGTTCGATTGCAGCTGGTGACGATCCTCAGCCAGGCGTCGGGACTGGCTGGCATGGCGGGTGGTCAGGCGATGGACCAGTGTGCCGCCGGGACGGTGCTGAACCAGCAGCAGCTTGAGTTGATGCATACCCATAAAACCGGTGCTCTGATTCGGGCCAGTGTCCGTATGGGAGCATTGTGCGCCAGGCCGTTGCAGGGCGAGGAGTTGCAGTTACTGGATCATTATGCAAGAGCCATCGGCCTTGCCTTCCAGGTTCGGGACGATATTCTGGACGTGATTGCTGATACGGAAACGCTGGGCAAGCTTCAGGGAGCGGATATGGCTCTGGACAAACCTACTTATGTTTCCCTGATGGGGCTGGAGGCAGCGAAAGCTTATGCCAAAGAGCTTCACCATACTGCCATCAGCGCCCTTTCCGGATTCGACCATTGTGCTGATTTTCTTCGCCAGATTGCCGACTACATCATTCGAAGAAGCTATTAATGTTGTTGGTGGCTTCAGGAATCCAACCTATCTGATTTGTCAATTCTACGGGCTAGGCGGCACAACAAGATTGTGCGATGCTATTCCAGTCAGGTTGGGTGTACAATGCCCCAGCGGATCATCCCAGACGTTATTACGAGCACATGTTTCACGAGATACCCAAGACACTGCCTGATACTCCTTTGCTGGACCAGGTAAATAATCCGGAACAACTTCGCGCACTTGAAGAATCCCGTCTGCCACAACTGGCCCGGGAGCTGCGGGAGTTTTTATTGTATTCCGTTGGGCAGACAGGGGGGCATTTTGGTGCTGGGCTTGGTGTAGTGGAGCTGACCATTGCGCTTCACTATATGCTTAATACTCCGGAAGACCGTTTGGTCTGGGATGTGGGTCACCAGGCTTATCCGCATAAAATTCTGACGGGGCGCAGGGATAGAATGTCATCCCTGAGACAAAAGGATGGCCTCGCCGCTTTCCCGAAAAGAGACGAAAGTGAGTTCGATACGTTTGGTGTCGGGCATTCCAGTACGTCGATCAGTGCGGCGCTTGGCATGGCCATTGCCGCCCGGGCTAAAGGTGAAAAGAGACGCGCTGTTGCGGTGATTGGCGATGGCTCCATGACGGCGGGTATGGCCTATGAAGCCATGAATCACGCAGCGGATGTAAAGGCCAATATGCTGGTGATTCTTAATGATAACGATATGTCCATTTCCAGAAGTGTTGGCGGGCTCGCCAACTATCTGGCCAAAATACTTGCCAGCCGGACTTACCACCATATTCGTGAAGGCAGTAAAAAGGTTCTGAATGTTATCCCCCGTGCCTGGGAGCTGGCAAGACGAACCGAAGAACACGTCAAGGGAATGGTGGTTCCCGGAACGTTGTTTGAAGAGATGGGTTTCAACTATATCGGTCCTATTGATGGTCATGACCTGCCGATGCTGGTTCATACCCTGAGGAATATGAGAGACCTGGAAGGCCCTCAGTTTTTGCATGTGGTGACTCAGAAGGGGAAAGGGTTTAATCCGGCCGAGCAGGATCCGATTGGTTACCATGCCATTACCAAGCTGGAGCCACAGGCAACAGAGAATCCGAAGACGGTTGCCCCCAGGAAACCCAAATACGCCAATGTTTTTGGACAGTGGTTGTATGATATGGCCGCTGCGGATGAACGGTTGATGGGTATTACGCCGGCAATGAAAGAAGGTTCTGACCTGATTCGTTTTGCGGATCACTTTCCGGAGCGTTATTTTGATGCGGCGATTGCCGAGCAGCACTGTGTCACACTGGCGGCCGGCATGGCCTGTGAGGGCCTCAAGCCGGTTGTTGCTATCTACTCGACATTCCTGCAGCGTGCTTATGATCAGCTGATTCATGATGTCGCTGTGCAGAAGCTGGATGTGCTGTTTGCCATTGACCGTGCCGGCATGGTTGGGGAAGATGGCCCAACCCATGGTGGCTGCTACGACATTGCCTATCTGCGTTGTATCCCCGATATGCTGGTGATGACGCCGGGCGATGAAAATGAAACCCGACAGCTGCTGTCTACTGGTTTTCTTTATAATGGGCCGGCATCCGTTCGTTATCCCCGGGGAACAGGGCCTGGTGCGGAGATTTGTCCTGATCTTGAACCTTTGCCTGTTGGTAAAGGTGAAATTCGTCGTAAAGGAAGCCGGGTAGCGCTGCTGGTGTTTGGCACCTTGCTGGGGAATGCCCTGGCAGCTGCTGAGTCGCTGGATGCCACGGTTGCCAATATGCGGTTTGTTAAACCTCTGGATGAAGTGCTGGTCAAAGAGCTTGCTGCTAACCATGAGTTGTTGGTGACCCTGGAAGAAGGGTGTATTGCCGGTGGTGCAGGCTCAGGCGTTATGGAATATCTGCAGAAGCAGGAAATGACTGTGCCGGTGCTGAACCTTGGTATTCCTGATACCTACATTGAAGCGGCGAGCCATAAGGAACAGTTGGCTCAGTGCGGGCTGGATCAGGAGGGTATTATTCGTTCGGTTCGTGACAGGATGGAGCGGATAGAGCGGAAGTCCTTTCATCTTGGCAAAACGGCTACTCCGGCTTAGGGAGTTTGCCCTGAACACCTGTCCTTCACACGACAACGTCGAGATGATAAAAAAGGGAGCCGGCTGGCTCCCTTTTTGATGTTATTGGATTTGTTCAGGCCATGTTGTACATGTGACCCAGCTTCCACACTTTTGTGGCCAGATAACGCTCGTTGTGAGGGTTTTGACCGGTCTGGTGCGGGATCCTTTCGGCAACCTGAATGCCAAGGTTGGTAAGGGATTCAACTTTGCGTGGATTGTTGGTCATCAGTTTCAGGCTGGAAACGCCAAGATGATCAAGCATGGTTTTGCACATGTCATACTTGCGCATATCCGGTTCAAAACCCAGTTCTTCATTTGCCTGAACCGTATCCATGCCACTGTCCTGAAGGTGATAGGCGCGAACCTTGTTCAGCAGACCAATGCCACGGCCTTCCTGGCGGAGATAAAGCAATACTCCCCGGCCTTCTTCAGCAATACGCTCCAGGGCCGCCTGAAGTTGTGGGCCGCAGTCGCAGCGCATGCTGAACAGTGCATCACCCGTCAGACATTCTGAATGAACCCTGGCAAGTACCGGTCCCCCCTGACTGACATTCCCCATGGTTAATGCCAGATGCTCCTTGCCCGTACCAATGTCTTCGAAGCCATACATGATGAATTCGCCATAGGGCGTGGGTAAGCGAGACTCTGCAACAAAACTAACAGACACTCACTGCTCCTTATGTAGTTCGTGACCGGATTGTATCAGTCTGTGAGGCGTCAGGCGAGTATGGTAATAAGGCAGAAAAATAGAGAGAACTACCGGCTGACCCGGAACAATGGGTTAGTAATTTGCCTCAATCTGCATGACTCCGCGATGCTCTGACAGTTTGACGTGTTTCAGAAAGCTCATGCCTAATAATACGATGTCAGGGTGGGAGCCTTCGATAACGGTTGCTTCTACGTGATTTACCCGAATGTTGCCCAGAAGCACGCTCGATAAATTTACCTGATAACCATCAACAAGATCGCTGGCGGTTGCTACTTTAATTGGGGTTCCTGCCTGATAATCGATGCCCAGACGTTTGGCGACCAGTGAGTTGATGGCCAGAACATTAGCACCAGTGTCCACCAGAACATCAATGGCACGGTCATTAATCCGTCCACGGGTGATGTATTGTCCCCGGTTATTTCGGGATATTTTGATCATTGCTTTCTCAGGCTGTTGAATGCCACCGTTCATATCCCGACTGATCCGGTAGGTCATTGCCTTGCCATTGACTTCCAGGGTGGCGCTGGTACTGGTCGCTTTCAGCAGTTTTATGCCTGCCACCGATTTTCCATCTGTAGCCAGTAAATGCCGCTGACCGTCGATGATAACCAGTGCTTTATTGGAAAACAGACCAACAACGTTGATATTGCTGGCATGGCTGTGGGTGCTTATGGCCAGGGCCAGAAGAAAGGTTGACAGTCTCATTATGTATTCTTATTTCTTATACTTACTGTTTTTGATGATATCAGAGGCTTAAGCCAGATTAACAATCCCTATGTGAGAACTTTCTTCAGATAGACATAATGAATGGCCTGCAGGCACAAAAATGCAAAGACGCCTGCCACCAGGTCATCAACCATAATGCCAATACCGCCGTGAACTTTTTTATCCAGCCAGCTGATCGGCCATGGCTTCCAGATATCAAACAGCCTGAACAGGACAAAGCCCAGAAGAATCCAGGGCCATCCTGCCGGGGCAGCAATCATGGTTATCCAGAAGCCGCAGAATTCATCCCAGACGATCGCTGGATGGTCATGCACCCCCAGATCTTTTGCGGTCCGCCCGCAGAGCCAGAAACCCAACACTGAAGCGACAACTATAACCCCGAGGTATGTCCAGAGACTTAATCCCTGCAGAAGCAGGTAAAAAAACACAGCGGCAACGGTGCCGAAGGTCCCGGGCGCTTTAGGAGTCAGCCCACTGCCGCAGCCAAAGGCGAGAAAGTGAACAGGATTTTTCCAGCAGGTTTCTCTTGGTGTTATGCCTTGTTTGGTAGAGAGCGTCATGGGCTTTATATTCTTTCAGAAATCAAAAATGAGTGTAGGCTTTTTTGCTGAGCAGGTTGCCCTGTGGGTCTCTGATTATTCCAGACTCATCATTAATCTGGCCAATACAGGTAATGCGACAGCCATCTGAGAGTTTCGCTGGCAGCGTCTGAGCCAGGTGGCGGGGAATCGTGAAGCAGAGTTCGTAATCGTCACCACCGGTCAGGGCCAGGGTGAGTGCGGTATCCTGGTCATGGCACCGGCCAAGGGCCGCAGACCTGGGGACCAGTTCAGGCTCGATTTCTGCGCCTACGTTGCTGGCTTTGAGGATATGGCCAAGATCACCCAGCAGCCCATCGGAAATATCCAGGGCCGAGGTAGCGCCTGCCTGGCGCAGCCATTGTCCGGCGAATAGACGGGGTGAGGGGTACCAATAGCGATGTAACAGGTATTTAAGGCTTTCATCACCACAGGTTTCCGGTGTCTCGCCGCTCAACACAGAAGGCAGCGCCCCGGCGGCATCACCCAGGGTGCCGGTAATACAGATAAGATCACCGGGCCGGGCACCACTGCGTAACAGGGCCTGTCCTTTGGGGATCAGCCCCTGGACCTGGAGCGTGAGGGTCAGCGGTCCTTTCGTGGTATCTCCGCCAATCAGCGGGATTTTAAATCGCTGGGCAAGCTGGGCAAGACCTTCAGAGAACTCTTTCAGCCAGAGTTCGGAAACCCTGGGCAGGGTCAGGCCGAGGGTAAAACTGTGCGGTTCTGCCCCCATGGCCGCAAGATCACTGAGGTTGACGGCCAGGGCACGGTAACCAAGGGCGAAAGGATCACATTCACCGGGGAAGTGAACCCCTTCCACCAGGGTGTCCAGTGACTGGGCAAGCTGCATATCCGGGGGGATGTCAAAGAGCGCACAGTCATCTCCAATGCCAAGAATGCTGCTGGTATATTGCCCTTGAATCTGTGCAATCTCAGGGCGAGCAAAATAGCGTTTGATCAGCTCGAATTCACCCATTACACCAGTGGCCATAAATCCCCGTTAAATGGTCAAGTCGTCTTCTGTGCCTGACATACGCCATGGCGTAAGCAGCTTATGATCAGTCTATTTTTTCCGGTAGGCTTGCACTTCCTCAGAACGCAGGCGTGGTGCCAGCTTGTCGAGGATGCCGTTAATATAACGATGGGAGTCCTGGGCACCAAAGCGCTTGACCAGTTCAATGGCTTCATTGATCACCACCCGGTAAGGAACATCCTTCCGGTTGATCAGTTCAAAGCAGCCAATGCGCAGGGCGGACAGCTCCACCGGGTCAAGCTGGCTCAATGGGCGGTCCAGTACGGCGGTCATCGCTTCATCAAGTTGGTTGGCCTGATTGGGAACACCATGAATGATGGCACTGAAATAGCCGGCATCCACTTTGCTGAAATCATTGTCAGTGCGGAATTGCGCTTCAATCTGGTTCAGTGGTGATTTGGCAATTTGCCACTGATACAGTGCCTGAAGGGCCAGCTGTCGTGCTCTTCTGCGAGCCGACGGGTTAAGCCGGTCTGCGCTCTTCTTTTGAACGGGGTTGCCTTGTGGGTTATTCATTGGCGAGGTGCTCACCTCAAGCCTCCAGATTCTATAAAAGGGATATCATTTGAAAGGCGTGGGCCTTTCCACCCTTGCTGCCAGATTTTGATCAGGTTTATTGCCGTCAGAGCATCAAGGGGAAGCACTTCATCTTCCAGATTAACCTGAGACGGCTTTTAAACACATTCGTTAGCAACGCAATCAAAGTGCGGTGTACCACCAGAAGGTGAACCAACCAAATAGTAATAGCAAAGGCAACTTTTGTATTAAATACAGATGAACGATATCCGATCAGTTTACATGATCGGGTAGCGTTCATTGTGATTTTTTTACGCTATTGAGGGGCTATTTCCATCGGATGAGTTACTCACCAAATGGCAGATACTCCACAACTTCCAGGTCAAACCCGGAAAGAGCCGCAAAGCGGATGGGCGAGCTTAACAGGCGCATCTTGCCAACGCCCAGGTCCCGCAAAATCTGTGAGCCGGTGCCAATGGCCTGGTAGGCTCTGGACATTCCATCGGAAGACGAACGTTCATTGGCATCAACAAAGCGCTCCAGGGCCATTCCCAGGTCCTGGTGGCTGCCGGAATCCAGCAGTACCACAACCCCGCAGCCTTCTTCGGCGACCCTGGCCAGGGCTTTATGCAGAGACCAGCTGGTGCGGGTAGTATCACTGTGGGCTGCCAGAAGGTCGCGGAACGGTTCCATGGCATGAACACGAACCACGGTTGGTGAATCCGGCGTAATATAACCTTTGCTGAGCGCCAGGTGTTTGCAGTCGCTGATGCTGTCCTGGTAAACCGAAAGATCAAACTGGCCAAAGTCGGTATTAATGACCCGTTGCTCAACCTTTTCTACGGTTTTTTCATGGATAATCCGGTAGTGGATCAGGTCGGCAATAGTACCGATTTTCAGGTCATGCTTTTCTGCAAACGCTTCCAGGTCAGGGCGACGGGCCATTGAGCCATCTTCATTCATGATCTCAATAATGGCGGCTGCCGGTGTCAGCCCTGCCAGACGGGCAAGGTCACAACCGGCTTCTGTGTGGCCAGCGCGGCTCAATACACCGCCGGGTCTGGCACGAAGTGGGAAAATATGACCTGGCTGGACAATGTCGGCCGGGCGTGAAAGTGGGTCAACCGCCGTTAAAATGGTTCTGGCCCGGTCCTGAGCGGAAATACCCGTGGTCACCCCTTCTGCCGCTTCAATGGATACGGTGAATGGTGTGCCATAGCCAGACTGGTTGTCCGAAGCCCCCACCATTTGCGGAAGACCAAGAAAATCACAACGATCGCCGGTCAGTGTCAGGCACAGCAGTCCCCTGGCCTCACGGGTCATAAAGTTAACAATTTCCGGGGTGATTTTCTCCGCAGCGATGATCAGATCACCTTCGTTCTCACGGTCTTCATCATCCATCAGTATGACCGGCTTACCGAGGCGAATGTCCTCTAGAAGTTCTTCGATGGAGTTCAGCTGCATAATGTCCCTCTGATACCCGGTGGTTTCCGGTACGATTTCTTATCAGCTATAAGCGAAAAAATGTGTGGCGGCTATTTTACTCTTTTCGTCAGGGGTTAAAAGCGGTTTATGGGGAATCTGGGCTTTGTTGTGATTGGGTTGTAATGTTTCAGGCTAAACGTATGGCTGCTGCTTATCTGGCCGATCAATATCCAATGGAATGATAAAGAGACTATTTATAATGTTTGGAAATACATCGGACGCATTAAAGTCTTCTGCTGACGTTCTTGAAAAATGGAATAGTACAGGTAATAACAGCCTCTGGCGATCTCTGGATATGCAAAAGGTGAATACGTCAGATGGTCGACTTGTTTATAAGCTGGTGGTAGAGGAAGGTTTTTTTTCTTATCTGAAAAATCATGTCAAATGTTTCCTTCTCGCATCTCGTTACAAGAAAGCCATGGAGGAAGCGCTCCAGGCACCCACCATAGAGAAAAGCATAAAGGAGCGGTATGTTGCAGGGGTTAACAAGGGGGTTGTGCCCTTTGTGAGTCACATACCATACCAGGAATCATTGCCAGCAATAGAGGGTGGCCAAAACGCAAATAGTCCGACAATCGGATCGACAGAGTCAGATGATGATTCAGGTTATGAAACGGCCAGTAATCTAAGTGACATTCCTGGCCCATTTGATGTAGATGACATGGAGCGTGTATATAGGCTTCCTGATGAAGCTCAGGATGAAGGTTATTCTGAGAGCCCTGTGAACCATAACCATGCAAATGCTGACATATTTAATGATGAACTCCAGCAAGCATTAGAGCAGAGCATGGTGACCGGGATCACGGATCAGTTGAGAGGTGCTGACCGAGACCGGGAGGCAAGTGAGCTGTCAGAAGCTATACGTCGTAGTCTGGCTACTGCAACGGATGAGAATGATCCCGATTTGGCCCGGGCGTTAGCGCTCAGCATAGAAACGCAAGAACTGGATGAGCAAATGCGCAGTGCCAGAGAGCGGGCAGATGTGGAAAAGGCCACTCAGCTTAGTCTGGACTCAGGCAATGTTGCTGAAAGTGATCCCGATATGGCGCTGGGTATCGCTGGAAGTAAACAAACGAACGCCGTTGAGCAGGAAAAATTTATCTGGCAAGAGCAAAAGGCGGAGGCCATATTAGCGAAATACCACCGTGAGTTTTTTCCGACGGCTCGCGATGGCAATTGTTTTTATGATGGTATGTCCAGGGTTAGACGTCATTCCAGCATCAGGGAATTAAGAGATCGATCCTACCAGGAGGGAATAAAGTGCCTGCAAGGCGATGGTAAGCTGCCGTTTGACTCGGCACTCACTGTTACGTTTAAAGAACAAATTGAACAGTTACAGAAGTCCCATAATTATGCCGAACAGATTGATCTTCGTCTGATGGCGTGTACTGAAAATTGCAGGATCATTGTTTGCGATCTTGATGAAAAGGTACTCAACGTTGCAGGTCCTGAAGGTGAGCTTGAACAGTATCCAAAAAAAACATTGTCTGAAGTCATGGGGCAATACCCTGAGGCAGAATTATTTGTGTACGATAAAGAGGCCAAACACTACATGACAGGCAGGAAAAAGTAGTGTTGTGATTGCTGGCATGCTTGGGAATAGTCCTAGAATAATTTCCACATTCTGGAGCCTCCAAACTCCGTTCGTCCTGAGTGCTGAGCTTGACGAAGTATCGAAGGGCGTGAACTGCGAAGCATGACAGATCGTGCCAGGCCCCCTCCTACTCCGCTCAGGGTGAACGGAGAGTGAACTCTAAATGTCGGAATTATTTAAGGGCAATTACTTAACGCATCAGGATAGAAAAAACCGAAAGTACGGCAACAATTGTCTACTAACGAGATCCTCACTCGTTGGAGCGTGCTATTCTCAGGCCCGCAACGGACCGGAAAATTTATCAGGCTTGGGCAGTATTTCTAATTGGGTGGTTAAGCTTTCCAGGATATTTTCTATCTGGCCTGAATCAAGACGTGCGTTTAAAAGGTCTGAGATGATTTTCTCCTGCTCATTACTAAGTTCTTGTTTCAATCTTTTCAAGCTTTTATTAGGGCCTTCTCTACAAATTCTTGATTCATGTTGAAGGCAATCAGAGCAATGTTTGTGTCCGGGCGGGACTCCCACACAGTGGTGACCCATCATGTCGAGCAGGGATAGCAAAAGCTCACCTATTTTTTGCTGTTGTCTGCGATTCCAAATGAGGGTGTCATCAGAATTGTTTGGTCGGCCGAAATCAGAAATTTTCAGCCTGTTCTCTCGGGCAACATAGAGGACATTTTTCTTGCCAATATCTGCACTGATAATCCTGCCTTTTTGCAGTATGTGAAGATACCCTCTTAATAATTCGGCTATAAAAAAGTTCAGCTGTTTGCTATTCAACTTTGTTTTGTCTTGCCCCCATAAAAAAATGAGTTGATATAAGTTGCAGTCTGCCAGCTCCATAGCAATGGTAGAACTATCCAGAGAGTAGTCCAACATAGTTACAATATTTACATGTGGGTTTAATGCTTTGAAAGCATTGATTTCAAGTTCACCGTAATGGCTGGTTTTTTTCAGTGCGACATATTTGTTTTCTGTATTTCCTGTTATTTTTTCAGCAAGAAACACTTTCGAGAAACAACCTTCGCCAATCTGGTGTTTTTTTATATATCTTCCAGACATGAGCGCTACAGTTTCATTGTTTTCGTCAAAATGTGCTTGTGGTGGATGTTGGTAAGTTGATTCAGATGGATTAACAGATTGCATTTACTAACCTCAATTAAGTTATCGTTAATGGTTGTAAGTAGTTCTTCCTTTGCTTTCACATAAATCACTAACCGCTATATTAGTAATAACAATACCTTGTTTCTTCCAATAAAATGGAACATTTTTAAGCAGAAAATCCCCATCTTTGGTTGGGAGCAGCTTATCAAGACAATGGTCGTGCTGTGATTTTCCAGTCATTACCTATTGCCCGGATATCTTTGATAACCAGCTCTTTTTTTTCAGACATGCTTTGCAGTGGTAAGTTCAGTAGGGGTCTTGCTGCTGAGCCCATCAGAACCGGAGCCATGAATACCACCAGTTCATCAATCAGGTTTTCAGCCATCATACTGCCAGCCAGTTGAGCGCCGGTTTCCAGTAGTACCTCGTTGCACTCCCTGCGTCCCAGTTCTGCTAATAGTGCCGGGAGGTTTACTCTGCCAGCCGTTTGGTCTTCGGGATTATCTAAAACCAGCACTTCTGCGCCCGCCTGCTCCAGCCGTGCTTTTTTCTCGGTGCAGCACGCTGAGGTGGTAACGATCAGGCAATGCCCGGGGCCTGAAATAACTTTGGCATCAACGGGCGTTTGCAGTGTGGAGTCCAGGACCACCCGCAGAGGCTGACGTTTGCAGATCGCTTCTGCATTGGCCAAACCCAGTTCATTGGGGCGAACCGTCAGTGACGAGTTGTCATGAAGAATCGAGCCTACCCCCGTGATAATGGCACAACTCTGTGCCCTGAGTTTTTGCACTTCGCTGCGTGCCTTGGGGCCGGTAATCCATTGGGATTCACCGCTGGCCATGGCGGTTCTGCCATCCAGACTCATGGCCAGTTTTGCTCTGACCAGCGGCATGCCCGTCGACATGCGCTTGAAAAAACCTTCATTCAGGGCCCGGGCTTCATCGGCAAGAACACCGGATTGGATTTCTATCCCCGCTTCCTGAAGCAGGGCCATGCCTTTACCGGATACGGCCGGGTTGTCATCCTTTATTGCCGCAACCACCCGTGCGACACCGGCAGCCTTGAGGGCTTCTGCACAGGGGGGGGTTCTGCCAAAATGGCTGCAAGGCTCCAGGGTTACATAGGCTGTGGCACCTTTGGCCTTTGTGCCAGCCATGCGTAGTGCATGCACTTCGGCGTGAGGCTCTCCTGCCTTTTCGTGCCAGCCTTCTCCAATAATATGACCGTTGACGTCTACAATTAAACAGCCAACTCTCGGGTTGGGCATGGTTGTATACCAACCTGAGCGAGCCAGCTTGATAGCCTTGGCCATAAAGCCTCTGTCTATGGCTTCTTGGGTCATTGGAACCTCGGTTATTACTTTTTCTTATCGATAACAATATGGCTGAAGGAGCCATCCGCATTGATTTTGAAAGCTTTGCCAAAACCAACGGTATACTGGCCATTTTCAGGCGTCAGGGCAAAGAGGTGAAAGTCCGGCAGATTGCGCAAGACTTCCACTGTATTGCCAAATTTTTCCTGTATCAGGTCCAGCCAGTGGTCACAGCGTTCGGTGCCTCTTGCCAGCTCATGGGCCTGACAGTGGAAAAAGGCACGCTCCCGGGCAAACAGGTTTTTGGTTTCTGACTCAGGGGCTGCAAACAGGATTGAGCACACAGGGTTAACCAGCATATTGGGAGTGTGGTGAGCCAGCTCGCTGACGAATATATAAAAAGTACCGTCTTCTCCCCGCAGGTAGGGAGTGTAGCTGATTTCCGGTTTTCCATCCGGAGAAAGCGTGGAAAGCGTTAACGTTTGATGGCTGTTCACCAGCTTCTCGCAGCGTTCAGCGATTGCCGCAAGTTCTTCACCTTCTATAACTGCTACTTTCTTGCTCATGATTACCTTGGATGAGAATCAGCATCATTAGCGGAGTAATATAACCTATTGCGAACTTCATTGTCTCTTCGTATAGATAGAGCGCCCAAAGGAGTAGGATAATGGCATCATTGATGCCGGATTATTGATTCAAACAGGTTTTTTCGTTGGGACGTCACTAACCGATGTGTCCCAGTAGGCTACTGTCTCCTTTCTCTGATTGGTTGCTACAACGAACTCTGGCGATTTGACCAGTTCGGGTAAATACTTTTTATGAAAAATTCCATGATAGAGGAAAAGGCCTTGGTCTATAAGGTTTGTATATTTGTAATCTGACCCGTATTCATAATCATTATTTCCAAGGTTTTATGAATTAAATTTAATGGATTTGGAGTTAATCCATGTTCAGGAATCAGAACTTAGGACATTCGTAAGGTTAAAAAGTTCAGTTTTAAAGTATCTGTGCTTCCCGAATCATCACAGAGAGGGTTTTCACAATGACCATGGCCATAAACAGCCTTGGAACCCAATGCATCTCCCGAACGTCTTGCATAAACTGTCTGATCATTATTGCACCTGTAACTTTCACGAAATGGTCTGGGGGGCAGGTTATCGTTTTTTCCTTAAAAAATAAAAGCCGGATTGCTGTTTTTCCTGCCCTGCTTGCTGTTTGTGGGTAGTCCGATAGACTACGAAGGATTTTTGCAGCCGATTAAAGTGCCAGAGGGAGTGTGACGTGACCAGAGTTGCCGTTGTGGGTGCCGCCGGAAGAATGGGGCGAATGCTTGTAGAAGCCGTTGCCGCTGATCAGCAGTGCCAGCTGGGAGCAGCAATTATCAAGCCTGGCGACAGTCTGTTGGGGGTGGATGCAGGAGACCTGACAGGGGTTGGCTCACTGGGTGTGCCATTAACAGATAGCCTGGTGGCAGCTGTTAATGACTTTGATGTTTTGATTGATTTTACCACCCCGGAATTGACCATGCAGAATGTCGCCCTGTGCCAGCAGTATGGTAAAGGCATTGTGATTGGCACCACTGGCTTAAGCAATGGTCAGAAGGCAGAACTCGCCAAAGCGGCAGAAGATACCGCCATCGTTTTTGCGCCCAATATGAGTATCGGGGTCAATCTGGTGTTCAAGCTGCTGGAGATGGCAGCCAGGGTGCTGGGTGATGATGCAGATATTGAAGTTATTGAAGCGCACCATCGTCATAAGGTGGACTCACCCTCCGGAACGGCACTGAAAATGGGTGAAGTGGTGGCAGATACCCTGGGGCGTGATCTGGAAAAGTGCGCTGTTTATGGTCGCGAAGGGTATACCGGGCCAAGAGATCGGGAAACCATTGGCTTTGCCACTGTTCGAGCCGGTGATGTGATTGGTGACCATACGGTGCTGTTTGCCTGTGAAGGTGAGCGCGTGGAGGTAACCCATAAAGCCAGCAGCCGGTTGATCTATGCCCGGGGCTCATTGCGGGCGGTTCGATTTATTTCTGATAAAAAGTCCGGCCTGTTCGATATGCAGGATGTTTTGGGTCTGAAAACTTAAATCACTGCCCGGTGCGCTGATAATCCGGAAAATGGGTGAAAAAGGAGGTTGATAGTGATGATAGTATCCGGCGTTGTTACCCCTCAGGGGTGGGGGGATTGGTTAGCGAATCAGAGTCTTGATGCCATTCTTGATGGCATTGAAGGTTTCCCGAGGACAGCTGAAGGACAGAAAAAAATGCTTCCGGGCAGTTATACAGCTTGCGACAGAACTGCCCGCAGCCTTTGTTCCCGTCATATTGCGCCTTATAATGGCTCTGTTCCAGCGGGAAGCATGGGTAAATCGATGAAAAGGCCGTTGCCTGCAAGCACGGACCTTGAAGTGGTGCCTCAGAAATTAGCAAGAAATGAGCTATCCACTTTTAGTAAAAACAACCCGCCCGGGTCTGCAAATAACCACAGGGAGAGCCGTAACTCTGATTTATTCAGGATACGCTTTCAGCATCGGATGGAGAGAATCATCAAAAAAAACAGATTAGAGCTATTGATCGAAACACAGAAAAAAAAGAGTGAGCTGAAAAGCAAAGAAAACAAGGCGAAGAGAGTTTTGGAAAATCTAGGTTTCTGCAGACGCAGTCTGGGTAATTTAATGCATCCTATGGAGTATGCATTCAAGGTACTTGTACACGATGAATCTTCAAGAAAACTGATTAAATTGGAAATAGAGATTCAACAACTGACATTTGAACTTAAGCAGGAGGAGTTGCAGAAGAAGTTTAGAGCGCGTGTGTATAATCAGGCGATCCGGGAGATGTCCAATCGTGCAGAGTTGGCCGGAGGAGCTGGAAGAGCGGTTGAAGAATATATGAATAAACAAGACTGGGTTGAGTTGCTGCCTCTTGATGCTCTGAGTCAAAATCACCTGGCGACCAAAAAAAGTAGTGGAAAAGTTAATTGATTTATAGTCTAATACCACAAATTTGCCTTGAATTTATGGTGTGCGCGGCAGGGTGCAAGATCAAAAGCGAGATGGTTTTTTAAAACATCTCGCTTTTTTTGGGTCTTCAAACTGGAGAACTTTAAGCATCATAGCGTTCGGGCATAAGGCGCTCAGGTTCAAGTTCGGGAGGATCCTTTGACTAAGACGGCTGTTTTAGCTCTGGAAGATGGCAGTATTTTCCGGGGAATTGCCATCGGTATTGATGGTGAGACCAGTGGTGAGGTGGTTTTTAACACGGCAATGACCGGTTATCAGGAAATTCTCACCGACCCTTCCTATTCCCGCCAAATCGTTACGCTCACCTATCCCCATATTGGTAATACCGGTATTACTCCGGAAGATGAAGAATCCCCACAGATCCAGGCTGCCGGTCTGATCATCAAGGACCTGCCACTGCTGGCCAGCAACTGGCGCAGCAAAATGTCTCTGGATGACTATCTGAAATCCCGCAATATTGTCGCCATCGCTGGTATTGATACCCGCCGCCTGACTCGAATTCTCCGGGAAAAAGGTGCGCAGAATGGCTGTATCCTGGCGGGTGACGCTCTGACCGGAAAAGCTGCTGAAGCCAAAGCACTGGCCAGGGCTCGTGAATTTCCGGGCCTGAAAGGGATGGACCTGGCAAAAGAAGTCACCACTGACCAGCCTTACACTTGGACAGAAGGTGTCTGGAATCTGGAGACCGACAGCCATGCCAACGTGACGGACCTGCCGTTTCACGTCGTGGCTTACGATTTTGGTGTTAAAAGAAACATTCTGCGCATGCTGGCTCAGCGAGGCTGTCGCCTTACCATTGTGCCAGCCAAAACACCGGCCGAAGAAGTTCTGGCCCTGAATCCAGATGGTATTTTCCTCTCAAATGGCCCTGGTGATCCCGAGCCCTGTGATTACGCCATCGCCGCCATTAAGGAAATTCTGGCAACTTCTCTGCCGGTGTTTGGTATCTGTCTGGGGCATCAGCTGCTGGCTCTGGCCAGTGGTGCCAGGACCGAGAAGATGAAGTTTGGTCACCATGGCGGCAATCACCCGGTTCAGGATCTCAAGACCGGTCAGGTCATGATCACCAGCCAGAACCACGGTTTCGCCGTAGCGGAAGATTCGTTGCCAGAGCACCTGCAGGCAACCCATAAGTCACTGTTTGATGGCAGCCTCCAGGGTATTGAGCGGACTGATCGTCCTGCTTTCAGCTTCCAGGGGCACCCTGAAGCAAGCCCGGGCCCACACGATGTGGCCGGGCTGTTTGACCGTTTTGTTGAGATGCTGAAGGCAGCAAAGTAACCAACCCCGTTTTGATGTGAGAGAAAGATGCCAAAACGTACTGATATTGAAAGTATTCTGATACTCGGGGCTGGTCCAATTATTATCGGGCAGGCCTGTGAGTTTGACTATTCCGGAGCGCAGGCCTGTAAGGCGCTGAAGGAAGAGGGGTTTCGGGTCATCCTGGTAAACTCCAACCCGGCGACCATTATGACCGACCCGGCCATGGCGGACTCAACCTATATTGAGCCAATCCGCTGGGAGACCGTCGAGAAGATTATCGAAAAAGAGCGCCCGGATGCGATTCTTCCCACCATGGGCGGTCAGACCGCGCTGAACTGTGCCCTGGATCTGTTCCATAAAGGTGTGCTGAAAAAGTACGGCGTGGCCATGATTGGTGCCAACCAGCAGGCCATCGACAAAGCCGAAGATCGCCAGCTGTTTGACCAGGCCATGAAAAATATCGGTCTGGCAACGCCGCGCTCCGGTATTGCCCATACCATGGAAGAAGCCCGCGCCGTTCTCGATCAGGTTGGCTTCCCCTGTATTATTCGTCCGTCGTTTACCATGGGCGGTACCGGGGGGGGGATTGCTTATAACAAGGAAGAGTTTGAAGAGATCTGCTTCCGTGGCCTCGACCTTTCGCCCACCAATGAGCTGCTGATTGATGAGTCGCTGATTGGCTGGAAAGAGTACGAGATGGAAGTGGTTCGTGACCGCAATGATAACTGCATCATTGTCTGCGCCATCGAAAACTTTGACCCCATGGGGGTTCACACCGGAGATTCCATTACCGTCGCGCCAGCCCAGACGCTGACCGATAAGGAATACCAGATCATGCGTAACGCCTCCATTGCGGTGCTGCGTGAGATTGGTGTGGAAACCGGCGGTTCCAACGTACAGTTTGGCATCTGCCCGGACACCGGTCGTATGGTGGTCATTGAGATGAACCCCCGTGTATCCCGTTCTTCTGCCCTGGCTTCCAAGGCCACCGGTTTCCCCATTGCCCGTGTTGCTGCCAAGCTGGCGGTGGGTTACACCCTGGATGAGTTGAGCAATGAGATCACCGGTGGTGTGGTGCCAGCCTCGTTTGAGCCATCCATCGATTACGTGGTGACCAAAATCCCCCGCTTTGCCTTTGAGAAGTTCCCTCAGGCAGATGACCGTCTGACCACTCAGATGAAGTCGGTGGGTGAGGTAATGGCCATTGGTCGTTCATTCCAGGAGTCTGTGCAGAAAGCACTGCGTGGCCTGGAAACTGGTGCCACGGGCTTTAACTCCATGTTTGATATCAAACTGGATGCCTGCTCTGATGCAGAGCGTGAAGATGCGCTGGCCAGAATCCGTCGTGAACTGGTGACACCGAAAGCTGACCGTATCTACTACGTTGCGGATGCCTTCCGTGCCGGTATGACCCTGGAAGCGATCTTTGCTGAGTGTATGATCGATCCATGGTTCCTGGTACAGATTCAGGACCTGGTGAATGAAGAAGCGTTATTGGCTGACGACGCCGTTAATGGTAAAGGTTTGGCCTCTCTGTCGAAAGAGCGCCTGTTCCGTCTGAAGCAGAAAGGCTTCAGCGATGCGCGTATGGCGGAACTGCTGGGTATTAAAGAAGCCGAAGTACGCAACTATCGTCGTAAACAACAGGTTAAGCCCGTCTATAAGCGCGTGGACACCTGTGCGGCTGAATTCCAGTCTACGACAGCGTACATGTACTCTTCCTATGATGAAGAATGTGAAGCCGAGCCTTCTGGCCGTGAAAAGATCATGGTGATTGGTGGTGGACCAAACCGTATCGGTCAGGGTATCGAGTTTGACTACTGCTGTGTCCATGCGGCACTGGCGGCGCGGGAAGACGGCTACGAAACCATTATGGTTAATTGTAATCCGGAGACCGTTTCTACCGATTACGACACCTCTGACCGACTCTACTTTGAGCCGGTAACCCTGGAAGATGTGCTGGCCATCATCGATGTTGAGAAACCCACCGGGGTGATTGTTCAGTACGGTGGGCAGACTCCGCTGAAACTGGCCCGTGCCCTTGAAGCCGAAGGTGTGCCAATTATCGGTACCAGCCCTGAAGCCATTGACCGTGCCGAAGACCGTGAGCGCTTCCAGCAGATGATCCAGAAACTGGGTCTGTTGCAGCCCGCTAACGCCACGGTTCGCAGTGAACAGGAAGCGGTGGCCAAAGCGGCGGAGATTGGCTATCCACTGGTGGTTCGTCCCTCCTATGTTCTGGGTGGCCGTGCCATGGAAATTGTCGCCGGCGAAGATGAGCTGGTGCGTTATATGAAAGACGCTGTTCAGGTATCGAACGACAGCCCGGTGCTATTGGACTACTTCCTGAACCGTGCGGTAGAAGTGGACGTTGATGCAGTGTGTGATGGTGAGCGTGTGGTGATTGGCGCGATCATGCAGCACATCGAGCAGGCGGGTATTCACTCCGGTGACTCCAGCTGCTCGCTGCCGCCTTACAGCCTGAACCGTCGTCATCAGGATGAAATCCGTGAGCAGGTTCGTGCCATGGCCCTGGAATTGGGTGTTGTGGGCCTGATGAACGTGCAGCTGGCCATTCAGGATGACCAGATCTTCGTGATTGAGGTGAACCCCAGGGCTTCCCGTACCGTGCCATTTGTCTCCAAGTGCATTGGTCACTCCCTGGCCAAGATTGCGGCACGGGTGATGATGGGCAAAACCCTGGAAGAGCTGAACTTTACTGCTGAGATTGTGCCGCCTTACTACAGTGTCAAAGAAGCGGTTTTCCCATTCAATAAGTTCCCCGGCGTGGATCCGATTCTTGGCCCGGAGATGAAATCCACCGGCGAAGTGATGGGCGTTGGGGCTACCTTCCCGGAAGCCTTCCACAAGGCGCAGCTGGCTGAGAACATGCAGCTGCCACAGGGGGGTAAGGTCATTCTCTCCGTCCGGGATTTTGACAAACCGGAGTTGCCGATGGTAGCTCGTCTGCTGATGGATATCGGCTTCGAGCTGCTGGCCACCTCCGGCACGGCAAAAGTGATTGAAGAAGCCGGTTTGCCGGTCACCACCATCAACAAAGTGCATCAGGGAAGACCGCATTTGGTGGACATGATCGTCAATGGTGATATAGCCTTCGTCATCAATACGACTGAAGGTCGTCAGGCCATAGCTGATTCTTACCTGATCCGTCGCTCTGCATTGACCAATAAGGTGCTATATACAACCACCATGGCAGGAGCAGAAGCGATTGCGCGTTCGATCGCCTTTGGATCTGAAAGATTGGTCAGACGGCTTCAGGATCTACACGAAGGTAACGTTGGATGAAAAGAATTCCCATGACGGTGGAGGGTGAAAAAGCCCTCCGTGAGGAACTGGCTCATTTGAAGGGGGTGGAACGTCCTCGTATTTCTGCGGCTATTGCTGAAGCACGTGAGCTCGGAGACCTTAAGGAGAATGCTGAATACCATGCCGCCCGTGAGCAGCAGAGCTTTGCCGAAGGTCGCATCAACGAGATTGAGGCCAAGCTCTCCAATGCCCAGGTCATTGATATTACCACCATCACCAAGACCGGCAAGGTGCTGTTCGGTACCACGATTGTACTGATCAACCTGGATGATGACCGGGAAGTCACCTACAAGATTGTCGGTGATGATGAAGCGGATATCAAAGTGAACAAGATCTCTGTCAACTCACCCATTGCCCGGGCCCTGATCGGCAAGGAAGAAGGGGATGTGGTAGTGGTTAACACCCCTTCTGGCGGGGTGGAATATGAGATCGATGAAGTGCAGCATATTTGATTAATGCATCACTGAGCGCAGTATCTTTTTCCATATTTATTGAAACCCTGTGTTGTCTGAGGCAGCACAGGGCTTTATTTTTTTGGCTAACGAATTTGTACTTACCGGTGGTCAGCTTTAATTATCAATCTTATTCATTCAAGAGGTGCATTGATGTGAGCTCACCGTATGCATTAAGAGGAGCAGATGAATTGGCCGACGGGAGATGCTCATCTCCCGGGTAAGAAGGGGCATGCTGGTAATGCAATCTTTGGCACTCTTTTTGCCGGTTGAGTATGTGGTAACTTTTCTGGTGATCCCAACCGACTCCCCTTTCGTGCTCTGCGTAAGCAGAGTCCTGGCGACACTTCCTCTGCCGCTCCATGTTGAACTCCTGGCGACGCTTCCTATACCACTGCATGCTGAGCTCCTTTCGGCGCTGTGCGTAAGCAGGATCTTTGTAACGCTGTCTGTTAAGCGCCCTTTCGCGCGCAGAGTATGCGGGGTCTTTACGGAGCTCCCTTTGGCGCAGCCTTTGGCGCTCCCGGAAAGCAGGGTCTTTGCGACGTTCCCTTTGATACTCCCTTTGATAGTTCTTCAGGTGCTCTGCGAAATCGGGATCATTTATGTAGCGCATCTTTCTATTCAGATTTTGGCGCTCTTTGTACAGCCTTTGGCGCTCTGTGTATGAAGAATCATTCTTGTGGCGCTTCCTTTGGAACCCCCTTTGTTTCTCCTGGCAAGCAGGATTATTGTGAAGCTCCTTGTTGTGCTTAACGATTGGAGAGTTACCATCAACTATTCCCTGTGCCCGGGTTGTTTGGTTCAGGCTGAGTGGGTTAAGCACAGCACTTGGTTGTAAATCCTCTGGGTTGTCGACAGGAAAATGAGTTAACCTGTTTTCTGGATTCAAATAGCTTACTGATGTTGGCTCCATGATCTCAGGTTCGCTTCCTGATAAGCATACCTGCTGAATAAAGGGAATATCTGATGGCAACGTATAATGAAATTGTTGATCATCAGAATTCCAGTGTACATATTGATCCAGAGCTGATTGAGGTATCTCGGGAATATCATTTACGAAAGTGTTTGCTGAAGCGGAAAGGGTTGAAGAATTAATAGTATATTTATTCAATGAATTAAAAGAGTCTGTAAAATTTTCATGTGTATCTGACTGATTATGGTAAACCGGAAAAGGAGTGCTCAGTGTCTGAACAGACATGCCCAGGTATTCAGGCTGTTGTCCACTGACACCAGATTTATACGTTTGCCCCGGTAAATCTGACAAGCCGCAATGAAGGCCGTCAAAATAGCAATCGAATGAAGGTATGTTATTAAGGGGATTCATTGAATTGTAGCATTACTGACTTACAGCTAGAGATCACTCTTTCTTATAAAAGTTCCTTTGTGACACGGTTTCAATATAATTGATGTCCTGGCTCCGTTCGTCCTGAACCGGGGCCAGGGCAACGCAGGAGCCGTTGCCGTGTAGGGCCGTGTTAAGTCCGACAGTTCTAAACAAGCATTGGTTTCAGGAAGCGGCCGGTATGAGACTCTGAAACATCCGATACGGCTTCCGGGGTGCCAGCGGCAATAATCTGCCCGCCGCCATCACCACCCTCCGGGCCCAGGTCAATAATCCAGTCTGCCGTTTTAATCACATCCAGGTTGTGCTCAATGACGACCACGCTGTTGCCATGATCCCGCAAGCGATGAAGGACAGAGAGTAGCTGTTCAATGTCGTGAAAATGGAGCCCGGTGGTGGGCTCGTCCAGTATATAGAGTGTTTTACCGGTATCCCGTTTGGACAGCTCTTTCGCCAGTTTCACCCGCTGGGCTTCACCACCAGACAGGGTGGTGGCGTTCTGCCCGAGATGAATGTAGGAAAGCCCTACATCCATCAGGGTTTGCAGTTTGCGCTTGACTGCGGGTATTGGATCGAAGTATTGCAAGGCTTCTTCCACGGTCATTTCAAGTACTTCGTGGATGCTCTTGCCTTTATATTTTACTTCCAGGGTTTCACGGTTATAACGTTTGCCCTTACAGACATCGCAGGCAACGTAGATATCTGGCAAAAAGTGCATCTCTACCTTGATAACACCATCTCCCTGACAGGCCTCGCATCGGCCACCTTTAACATTAAAGCTGAAACGGCCGGGTTTGTAGCCCCGTGAACGGGCTTCCTGAGTGCCTGCGAAGAGTTCTCGAATGGCGGTAAAAATCCCGGTGTAGGTGGCCGGGTTAGAACGTGGTGTCCGGCCAATGGGGCTCTGGTCAATATCAATGCATTTATCAAAGTGCTGAATGCCGGTCAGCTTTTTATAGGGAGCAGCGGTTAATGTTGTTGCTTTATTGAGCGCTGTGGCGGCCAGCGGATACAGTGTGCCATTGATTAAGGTGGACTTGCCAGAGCCCGAAACGCCGGTAACACAGGTCATTAAACCCACTGGAATTTCCAGTGTGACATTTTTCAGGTTATTGCCGCTGCAACCACTGAGCTTCAGGGTTTTCTTTGTGTCTGCGGGCGTTCTTTTGAATGGTACATTGATCTTGCGAATACCTGAGAGGTATTGACCCGTTAAAGAATCCGGCGAGTCCATGATCTGTCCGGGGGTTCCCTGGGCGACGATGGCACCACCATGAACACCGGCTCCGGGGCCAATATCGATAACATGATCAGCGCTGCGAATGGCATCTTCATCATGTTCAACGACGATCACCGTATTACCCAGGTCTCGCAAACGGGTCAGCGTATTCAGAAGACGTTCATTGTCCCGTTGATGCAGCCCGATACTGGGTTCATCAAGAATATACATAACCCCCACAAGACCTGCGCCAATCTGACTGGCCAATCGAATTCTCTGGGCCTCACCACCGGAAAGAGTATCCGCACTGCGCTCCAGGGTAAGATAGTTCAGGCCGACATTGACCAGAAAGCTCAGGCGATCGCAGATTTCCTTAAGTACTTTTCTGGCTATCTCGCCACGGCGGCCGGGCAGGTCAAGATCCTGAAAATAGACCAGTGCTTTTTCAACGGGCAATTTAACCAGGTCCGGCAGGGTTTCATTCTGGACAAATACATTCCGGGCTTCTTTGCGTAAACGGGTGCCTTTGCAGGATGGGCACGGCTGGGTGCTGAGGTACTTGGCCAGCTCTTCCCGGACGGACTGGGAGTCGGTGTCCCTGAAACGTCGCTCAAAGTTGGGAATAATGCCTTCAAAAATATGCCGTTTTTTATAGACATCCCCCCGGTCATTGACGTAACTGAAATTGACCTCTTCATCACCGGACCCATGAAGAATAATGTTCTGCTGTTCCGGGCTTAAGTCATCAAACGGGGTGTCAATGCTGAAACCGTAGTGAGCGGCCAGTGATTTCAGCAGGTGAAAGTAGTAAACGCTGCGCCGGTCCCAACCACGGATTGCGCCTTCTGCCAGGGTCAATTCAGGGTGCTGTACTATACGATCCTGGTCGAAGAACTGTTTAACGCCCAGCCCATCACAAGTGGCGCATGCTCCGGCCGGATTGTTAAAGGAAAAAAGCCGTGGTTCCAGCTCATTGAGGCTGTAACCGCATTCAGGGCAGGCGAACCGGGAAGAGAAGACGATGTCGTCTTTAGCGTCATCATCCATGTAGCTGACAGTAGCAAGACCATCGGTCAACTCAAGGGCCGTTTCAAACGACTCGGAGAGACGCAGTTGTAAATCATCACGCACCTTGAAGCGGTCTATGACCACTTCGATGGTGTGCTTCTTCTTTTTATCCAGCTTTGGTGGTGTATCAAGATCCGTAACAATCCCGTTGATTCTGGCACGGATAAAACCGTTGCTTCTCAGTTCATTGAATACATGGAGGTGTTCACCTTTGCGCCCCCTGACCACCGGGGCCAGCAGCATCAGTTTAGTGCCTTCAGGCAAAGCCAGAACCTGGTCTACCATCTGACTGACGGTTTGAGCTTCCAGGTGCAGGTGGTGTGTCGGGCAGTGGGGAATGCCGACGCGGGCAAACAGCAACCGGAGATAGTCATAGATTTCTGTGATCGTACCGACGGTGGAGCGCGGGTTATGGCTGGTGGATTTCTGCTCAATGGAGATCGCCGGCGACAGTCCTTCGATATGGTCTACATCGGGCTTTTCCATCATGGATAGAAACTGGCGGGCATAGGCTGACAGGGACTCGACATAACGACGCTGGCCTTCTGCATACAGCGTGTCAAAGGCCAGTGAAGATTTACCGGAACCTGATAGTCCGGTGATTACTATCAGGCTGTCACGGGGCATCTCCAGGTTGATGTTTTTCAGATTGTGTGTACGCGCGCCCTGTACGGTAATCTTTTCCACAGCCTTTTCTCCGTGCCAGTGAGAGAGCCTGTTGGTGGCCTTTCTGCAAGCTGAAAAAGGTCACCAACAGGCTCTGAGAGCAAACGGAGTATTATAAGTAGTCGATCGCCAAGTCTGTAGTAAAAATTGCGACATTCAGCAAAAGCATCCAGAGGTGGCCGTTGAAGTAAAGGCCACCTTTGCTGTCGGTAAAATAGCCGGGGCATCGACAGTCCCATTTCAGTGCGGCTGAATCCAGAGCCAAGGTCAGAATTTGACCGGCATAAGGATACTCTGACACTCTGGATATAAAGTTGTTCAGTGTGTCGGACCATGCAGGTTCATCATTCTTGAATTCAGATGTTTTGTTGTCAGGGGCTGAGGCATCAGGATTTATATAGGATTGAATATAACGCCAGCCATGATATCCAAGGCTCAGGAGATAGTAGGTAAAAAAGAAACCTTTGGTCATTAACCTGTCCGGTTTATTGCTGATATCCATTAATTTCCCGCTACAGGGGCAGGCTTCCTGTTGAGTCCAGAGGATGTTTCCTGAGTCCAGGAGTTTGTATACGTGCACTGCCATATAGGACCACATCAGCAGGTTTCGGGTAGTGAGTAATATCTGCTTGGTTTTATGGTAGGGGCTATGGGAGATAAGAATGACTGACTGATCATTAGGGTCAATTGACATGGGGAGCTTACAGTCAGTGCTTTTCAACGCTTGCAATTTCTCAATGCGGTCGTTACTTGAGATTGTGCAGAGGGTTTCTTTTCCGTGTTCATTAATTGTCGTGTAGCTGGCTGACATCGAGAAGCTTGTGGTTTCTTCTTTGATGGTGTCGGAAAGACATGGTAGAGAAAAGGTAACCAGCATGGACAGAATGCATCGAACCCAAAAATTAAACAAATGTCGTGTTATTTTGATGATTTTATTATTCCGGGCAAGGGGGTAGGTGCTTTTTGACATGGATAACGTTTATCCCTCTGGTTTACTCTCCAACCAACGTGATGGTTTTGAATAGCTCTAAAAGGGTACCAACCAAAATATTGATTTATTTGATTTTGCAGGCTAGCCATGTTCGTCAGCCAGACACTTTATTGGAAATGCCTTGTCCGGTTTATATTGCCATATCAAGGGCAAAGTGTAATAAATCCAGACCGAGTATCAGACTGTTTATGTTAAAGCCATAGTCAGGGGCTTCTAGCCACCACATAATAAGATCTGCGCTTATGACCAGGATGTGACCTCCAAGGCCAAGGCTTTCAGGTTCATCGTTATTACGGTTATCCCGGCCATCAGGATAAAAGTAAGATGAGAGGTGTTTACCAAGGAATGGGTAGAGTGTCTGGTTGGCATTACGGGACAAGCCTACATTATATAGCGCTGAAGAACCCAGGTATTTCAGTACTTCACCAGGATGAAAAACGACCAGATTGAGGACAGCAAAGGACAAGGTGCGAGAGATATTGACGGCATGGAGGCCGCTGTTTAACCACATTAAATAGTATTTGGAGGTCATCAGGATCGATCTGGGGCCAGTGTTTGTTTTTAATGTGACCTCAACTTCAATATCGGGGTTATTTTGAAGTGTTTCCAGAGTACAGCCAGCTTTGTGCAGCCTTTCCCGTTCTTCTTGAGTTTCATTCCCGGTCACAATGCAGCTGGTTTCTGTGCCATCACTATTTTGCTTTATGTAATGTGCCGAAATGGGCGTTTCGGAATCTGATGTGTCAGCAGGAAATGCCGTAGATGCAGCAAGTAAGGGAAAACAAATGGCTAATATAAAAAAGATGGTTTTTTTTAAAATATCACTCATGGATTAATCTGCTCAAGTGAGGATAGCGTACTAATGCCTGATAGTTTCGATGTCAGGCTGCTGCCGCTATCGTTAAACCAGATCCTGATACGTGTGCCCGACTATTGTCTTTGATAAGCTGTTTTTGATAAGCACATAACGGATTTTCAACAGGCTTTGACCTGTACTTATAGTCAACATGTTATGGTTGCAACAGTGACATTTTGTCGCAGACACAATAGAGTGTTTTGGCCTGACCACCTGACCCGGCGACGATTGCCTGAGCGCTGGGTAAAACATCAACGGGTCTCACCGTCACTAATGATGATTCTCCCTGGGCTATAATCCGTGAGCATGATTTCTGCATAGCATCCGGGATCCGGATCCTGATAGACTTGCGGCGACACTGTTTATCAGTAATTTTATCAGTTATAACCACCAAAAAAATTCAGGACTTTGCTGTTATCCCATGTCATTTGTTGAATTAAAAGCGGCTGTATCCCTTTCCCTGGTCTTTGTCTTTCGGATGCTTGGACTTTTTATGGTACTGCCTGTTCTGGCTCTTTTTGCTGACGATCTTCAGGGCGCTTCGCCCAGTTTGATCGGGGTGGCCATTGGTGCCTATGGGTTCAGCCAGGCCATATTACAGATTCCGTTTGGCTGGCTTTCTGATCGTTGGGGCAGGAAGCCCGTTATTCTGCTGGGACTGTTTATTTTTCTACTGGGAAGCGTTCTGGCGGCACAGGCTACCACCATCGAGGGAGTGATTGCCGGGCGTATTTTACAGGGGTGTGGTGCCATTGCCGGCGCAGTGACAGCGTTGATGGCTGACCTTACCCGGGATCAGCATCGAACCAAGGCCATGGCCATGATTGGCATGGGCATTGGCCTTGCCTTTGCCATTGCCATGGTACTGGGGCCGGTGGTCAGTGATATCTGGGGGCTGTCCGGACTCTTTATCTCTAATGCCCTGATGGCGGTGGCCGCGATGCTGGTTATTATCCTGCTGGTGCCAACGCCGGTCATTAAACGGCGGGACTTAAACAGCTCTGTTGATCGTCAGGTGTTGCATCAGGTCTTCACTAACCTGGAGTTGCTGAGGCACATGATTGGAATTTTTACCCTCCATTTTGTGTTGATGGCTTTATTTATTTTTATTCCCGAGCTTTTGAGCAAAGATTTTGACCGCTCTGCTCATGGCGGTATTTATCTGGCCGTCCTGGGCCTGTCATTTGTTATGATGATCCCCCTTATTATTTTCAGTGAGCGTCAGCGACTGCTCAAGCAGTGCTACAGCTTTAGCATTATCATTCTGTTCGTGGCATTTGCGCTGTTTTATCAAGGCATGCTCAGTGCCACGATGTTGTTGGCGGGCTTATTGATTTTCTTTTTTGGATTTAATTTTCTGGAAGCCACGCTGCCATCCCTGGTCAGCAAACTCGCGCCTGTGGGAACCCGTGGCACTGTCATGGGAGGCTACTCAACCAGCCAGTTTCTGGGGGCTGCCCTGGGCGGCAGCCTTGGGGGCGTAGCCATGGAATATGGCGGTGTTCCCGCTGTCATAATGCTTTGTACAATTCCCACTGCCCTGTGGTGCTGGTTGTCTGTTACTATGAAGCAACCACCTTATGTGAGTACTATGGTAATGGCTCTGAATCCTGAGCTTGGTGATGTCAGTTCGGTAGGAGAACGACTTGCTGGTATTGACGGTGTTCAGGAAGTGACAGTGCTTGCCGCAGAGAAAACAGCTTATCTGAAAGTTGATAAGCAGGCACTGAACTGGTCCGAGTTAAGACAGTTTGGGCAGTGCTAGGTTCAGATATTAAACCTGCGGGTTGATACAGAATAAAAACGGGGAACCAAGTATAGGGCCTTTGTTTTAATTGAGCATTTTTAATATGGTGTGGTCCTGTAAGGCTACTCCATGGTGTCTTCAATGAATGGACTCTGTTCTTGGAGGCTATTTGAGTTTGAGTGAATATGGCGGAGAAGCTAAATGGCTCGAGGCGTTAATAAAGTAATACTGATTGGTAATCTGGGCAATGATCCGGATGTACGTTTTACTCCCAATGGCAGTGCCGTTGCCAACCTGAGTCTGGCAACCAGTGAGTCCTGGAAAGACCGTAATACCGGTCAGCAACAGGAGAAAACGGAGTGGCACCGGGTGGTTATTTTCGGCAAGCTGGCTGAGATCGCCCAGCAGTACCTTCGTAAAGGATCGAAAGTCTATATCGAAGGTAAGCTGCAGACACGCAAGTGGCAGGGTCAGGACGGTCAGGATCGGTATACTACCGAGATTGTTGTTGATGGATTCAGTGGCCAGCTGCAAATGCTGGATGGCCGTCAGGAAGGCGCTATGGGGGCTCCGATGGGAGGTGGCTACCAGCAGCAGGCACCGCAACAGCAGCAGTCTTATGCTCCGCAGCAGCCTCAGCAATACGGGTCACCACCACCACAACAACAGCAACAGCATCAACCAGCGCAGTCGCAGCAACCGCAATCAACTCCCCAGCCACAGCCTGCTGGTGGTTTTGACGATTTTGATGATGATATCCCGTTCTGAGTTAAGAACCTCTCTCCGCGAGCGCCGGCGGGCATTAAGCGCTGACCAGCAGGTCAGCGCTGGTGTAATGTTGTGTGATATTCTCAGTGCCCGGCCTGAGCTTGCAGATAGCCAGCACATTGCTATTTATATAGCCAGTGATGGCGAAATAAATCCGGACGTTCTCCGTGATTTTCTCTGGAATTCTGGCAAACAATGTTATCTGCCAGTGATTGGGAGCAATAACAACCTTCTGTTTATTGAATACCTGCCCGACACTCATCTGGTTTTGAATCGTTTTGGAATCCCTGAGCCTTCCTTGCAGGAGGTAGAACCGATTTCACCGGAAAAGCTGGATGTTGTCCTTGTACCTTTAACCGGTTTTGATGAAGCTGGCAGAAGGCTTGGCATGGGAGGAGGCTTCTATGACAAAACATTTGCTTTTACCCGTACTGCGAAAAAGCCAATACTTATCGGCCTTGCCCATGAGTGTCAGAAAGTTGAATCGATCCCTGTAGAACATTGGGATATAGACATGTCTGGTATTGCAACGGACAGTCGCTATTACTCGGTATAATTTGTTCTGGTAAAAACCACCCTGTTTTACCAAGAGGGTGGTATTGTTTGGATATTGTTAGAGATTAACATTAATCATTCAGAATACCGGACTAATAGCTTTCGCAGGCTTCCCCGGGAATACGCATTAGGGCTGGTTTACCGTAGGCAGATGTTAGTGCAGTAATCGTTGATACTTTTGAGTCGGTTCCAGAGTTTGTCAGACAGAAAGATACATCATCACCCTTTATGACAGAGGCTTGAGCTTTTCCATAACTGTACAATGTGCATGAGCTTTTCTGAACATTGATAGTAGACGTTTGTCGGCCATCAGAAACAGTGACGAATAAGTCAATTGGGTTTTCAGTGATGTATGCGCTTCCTGCCGTTGACCACCCGGTCATCTGCTTAACTAATAACAGGTTGGTGATACCTCTGTTTTTTGGCACAAAAAGATTGTCGCCAATATGCTCAAATTGTGAGTCGTTCTGTATTGATCCCTGATTTACCAGAACGCTGTCGATATAATAGCCATCTTCAGTCGTCAGTGTCATCATGCCACAGACGTAATCGTTGGCAACGGGCAGTAATCTTAATACCTGGCTCAGGAAGACGCTGTGGGCAACACGGTTGGAAAGAATGTTGGTAGCACTGAAGTCATAAACCTTTTGCGGGATGTATGACAATACTTTTGTAAAGGGGCTTTCCGGAGCATAGTTCCCACCACCTATCAGAATGGTTGCATGAGCAGCCAGCTCAAGAAAAGAGAAAGTACCGCTACTGAGAATGGCTGGAAAAGAACTCCCGCCTGAATACCCATCCTCAACCCCGACTCTGGTATCGGAAGGGGCTCCCCATGATGCCGATGTGATTGATAACAATAAGACGACGAATAAACACTTTCCTCTAAACATGCTAACCCCTTATCCGGATGGCTGTTTTAATTAAGAAAAACGGTTCTCTCTAAATAAAGATCAGAACCGAACGGTTGGACAGTAAGCAAGCCTTATTATTCCTAGCTTTAAATATATTTTTTTGAAATATTTCATGGCTGTTTATTAATTTAAGCTCGGTAATGGAACTCGCTTACTGCATGGAGAGATACTAAGAGGGATTCTAGAGTAATATTTTATTTCCGCAAAATGGTATGGCTATATAAAAAAATAGATAAATGTTTTTTTTTCATATAAAGGGATTTTCATAATCAATATATATAAAGCCGTAGTTGTTATATTTCCTGTCAGGTTGTTTTGATTAGTACTATGGTTTTTATCTTGTGGTTAATAAAATGGTTTTTCTGCTATTCGTCATATAATTTTGTAAATAATCTTTGAGTAATTTTTAATTTATGCGATTTAACCATTATGCAAAAGCAGGCGTGCTTTCTGTTGATTTCTGTTGATGTGGCAAGGGATGCGTTCATGGATCGTCCCGAACTGTTGGCAATGATTCGCCCTGTGGCTGGTGGCTTCTTTTGTCCCATGGATGAAATTGTCCTGATGGAATACCAGATTAAAAAAGATGCAGCCATGGCAGGTGCTGATGCTATGGAAACGTCAGCTCTGTGAAGGTTGGTCAGATGAAGTCTATGATGGCACCAACATAAGATATACCCCTGTTCTTAATCACTAACCTTCGTTATCTTAAAAGATATTGCTTTAGGGTGATCGTTCGTTCTTCGGGGCAATGCAGGAGTTGTTGCCTTGAATAACCGTTGCTTTTGGGATTGCCCCCTGCTCGCATGGCCGGTCGACGCGTGCGACAGTGGATGTTAAAACTCATACAGGGAAGCTAATGATGAAATGGATGACCATCATTGTTTTTATGGTGTTGTTTCTTGTTCCCACAGGTAGGTCAGAAGCGAATTCCCCGGGCAAGTTTGCCCAGGTTTCACCGCGAGAGGCCTTGAGTGGTACAGCAAACGATGCGGTTATCGTCGATAGTCAAAATAGCTGGCTAACCGGTATATTGGTTGGAATCCCTGGCTCCAGAGAGTGGGTTAATGGGGTTTTGTGGAGTTCCGGGGAGTTGGCGGTGCATGCAAGTAAAGCGTCGCAGCTTTCTCAGTACCCTTCATTTCAATATTTACTGTCTGTCGAAGCATCGGGCCGGGAGCTTTGGAAGGATCTGGTTGCTACACCAGATTCAGATGCGCTCATTTTTTTCTTTAGAAGTAAAGCTTTCTGGAGCAGTCCTTTCAGTTCCGAAAGTGACTTCATTCTTACGGATATTTCCTCTTTGGCAGAGGATTTTTCCGTTTCTCATTCTTTTAAAGCATTTCCGGAAGGGGCTGAAGTTGATTGGGATTATCACAGCAACTGGTTTTATCGTGAGAAGGTCGACAGTGGGCTGGTCACCAGAGTTCAGCGGATAAACAGACGTTTGTTCAGTGATCTTTGTATTATTGATGTTCATTTAGGCGGCAATCGACGTGTTGTCAGTTATCGGGATGAATGGATACCCGAACAGAGTTTCCTCAACGAATCGGGTGAGAAAACTGTAAGTTTGCCCGTTAAAAAACGTGGGGCAGGTAACGATCATCCGTTTGTCCCTGATGTTGGACAGTTTACCACTTATCAGGAAAGCCTTTGCCGCTATGCAGAAGATGCTGCTGCTGCGAATCAGAAAGTGAATATTCTCTATTCGGATTTTTGGGATTCCAGTGAGCGCCTGGTCGAAGCAGAGGTTTATAAAATATGGGTTGAAGCGACAGAGTAGCTGTTTCGATACCACTTGTTCAAAGCATAACATCATTGCAGGCAGTTTATGCGGGTTTTGCAGCAACAGGCTGAGATTATAAGTTCATTGCCTGCCGGGTTATCCAATCAGATCAATTTGTTCCGGGTTAAGTTATCAGTTATACATTTGAACCTTTTTGAGGAATGAGTGTCATAGGAATAAAAAAGATTTCATGCAGCATGCAGAAAGCAATCCGATGCAAAGCGGTTTCAGTCATGGCATAGGCAGCGACATTAGTCCAACTACCAATACTCCGGCAGTTGACCGTGGCAGTGATGGTCAGCGTAACCGCACCGATCCTGATTCTGGTGAGCGCGGCACCCAGCCACAGGAGCGTGTTGAAAACCGTTGTCGTTTAAATGTGTGGCTGGTCGACAGAGTCACCAACACCCGTCGTGAGGTTGTCTCGACGTCAATTTGCCTGGAGGGGGCTGCTGCTGATCAGATTCGCAGGCGTGGTATTAGCGTTGTTGCAAGAGTGGTGAATTATTCTGAGCCACCCGGTACTGAAAATGCAGCTACTGCAACAGCCATGCCACAAGAACCACAGGCCGATGTCGTGCAGGCGGCAACAAATCAGGGTAGTGATGGCAATGCCGGGCTTGAATACTGGCTTGACCGCTTTCTGGATATTCCCCTGGATCGGTTTGCGGTACCCGGTGACGACGTTTTGGACATGTTTGCCAACATTAACCTGCAAGTAGATGGTAGCAAGTTGACCGCTGAGGAATTGCGGTCTGCAGGTTTGAAGCGGGTGCTGAACAGACATGTGGCTGCCTGGCTGGAGAAGAAGCAAGATCGGAACCAGACAACAGGAAAACTGCTGGGCTTGCAAAAACTGATGCATGAGGATATGACCACCTATTTCCGAAACTGGGTGCTGCTGAAGTGTTACAGCGATATGCTTCGGGGTAAGCCGGTGTCTGAAACTGACCGTCAGCATCTGATACAGGCCCTGAATCAAAGTGTGTTGAATGATTTTGCTGAGTTGACCAGTCAAGCCAGCATGATGATGGATTTTTATTCATTAAGTCTGCTCTATTTTATGGGAGGGTTGCCGTTCTTTGAGGATGGCGTTAACTATCACAAGGGCATTACCTTGCTCGCCTACTGCCCGACAATTATCAAGGAAATGTTTTTTTATTTGTCCCCGGTCAGCTTCTCTCCCTACGATTATGTGCGTTTTGCCCCGGTGAGCTTCACGTCATTGTTTGTCGATCAGCCTAATGTGCCACCACAAACCAAGCTTGGTGCTGCAATGCAGATAATGGTGATGTCTTATTTACAGCAGTTGAACGCTCACTTTCTGGTAGACAAGCGGTATAAACGATCACGCTGGTTCTCTGACTCAGAGTTAAGTTCTGAACTCTTTCATATAGTCAGGGATTTGATTGCTGAATGTCTGTTGTATACCGGAGGTATGAACGGAAGAAATAAGCCATGCAGGCGTAAAATATTGGAGGTTGACAGGAGGTTTCAATCAGCCGTCGCTCGTGCCCGAAAAGACTACATTCAAGGGGAGGGTGACATTCATGCTTTAGTCACCTGTCTTCTGGCAAGCATCCATCAGCGTGCACATTCTGCTTCACCAATGTATAGCTGGAAAGTAGCCAACTTATATCGCAAAGCCGCACAAATGTCCCCTAATCACTGGTCAAGTGCCTATATTTTTTTCCTTAAAGCCCGTAAGTGGGAGTTGGCTGCCGATGCAGCAACTGAATATGCCAGGTATTATCTGAAGAAAAGCCCTCTACTGGCTGAATATTGGAGGGATACCAGTGAACGGACCATGGAGTTGTCTGCCTTCTCGGAATCACCAACAGGGCAGGCAGTGGCTTCAGACAAGGACTACGATTTTGACGCAGTTCTACGACAGTTTTCTGAAGATGTACCAAAGTTTGCCAACCTGCCGGTGGGGCTTGCCCGAAATAAAGGCAGGAAGCGCAATGGTCAAAGAAATGAGTCTGTCAACAAGTCAGAGCATGATGTCATTGAATCCCCGGGGGGGAGTGGAGCTGAGGGGCGCGAGCCGGAGGTGAACAAGCCTGGTCACCAGGAGGTTGCGCCAGTGATCAGGGTGGTTCGGTCCGGCAGACATCATTCTGCCTGTCCATCGGCTGATTTTCAGGATTTCCAGGTACAGTCGGCCAGGGGGCCCATAAAGCCATTTGAAAAACTGCTCTCCCGACACTGGAATCCGGTTATTCTGCAAACACTCCGGTGTATCCGGGCGGCCAGGACCCGTTCGGATATAAACGGCGAGCGGCAGATATACCAGAAGTTGTTGAATCAGCCTCTTTTGAAAACCTGTATTGGCATTGAGCGAATCTGGGAGGAGTGCGCCTGGACGGAGTTGCATCAGTTTGATGATTTTTTCCGCTCGGCTATCATTCCCGATGCACCGATGAGACAGAAGGCCAGGCAATGGGTGCTGGATGCCAGGAATAAATTTATTTTGCCGTCACTGATGCATTGTCTGGAATTGGATCAGATTGATCCTGATATCAACCCTGAAGTCATCTGGAATGCTGTGCAGGCAATGCTAAAACAACCGGAAATCGCCGACGACCCTAAGGTTGATGCTGAAATCAGATTCAGACTGCGTTGTCTGTTCAGTTCCATGGGGCATACTTTCAGTCTCTGGGCTATGACTGATTTATCCAGGGCTAACCAACACCGGCAAAGGGCGCAGATATGGTATGGGTACAAAAGAATCGATCCGGGTTATGTTTGGGCCTAGGAGGCTTAGACCGAGAATAGCGCCTGTCTGGGAGGCTGACCGAGAATAGCGCCCGTCTAGGAGGCTGTCCGAGAATAGACTGCCCTACTGCGGCGGCAGCAAATTGGTCTAAAAATCCGCTTTTGTTCGGCAAATAGCCCCGCTATTCACCTCACAAAACCGAATTTTTATCATCAATTTTCTGCCGTCCTCGCTACGGGCGCTATTCTCGGACAGCCTCCTAGGCGACCCCGTAGCGAGGATGTCAGAAAATTGAGGATAAAGTCAGAAATGCCCACAACCGGGAAAAGGAGCTTCAGGTTTACCTGAACGACCCAACGGTAGCGATTGACACTAATCCATTAAAAGCCGATCTCGACAAATAGGGGGAGTCTGCCCCCTGTTTGAACGATTACTTAGCAACTGCTTATGAGAGATAACATGGATATTCTTCGGACAGGTTGGAATACTAAGTCAATGGGCGATCATATGCCTGTAAACTCTCCCCAAAGTGATAAGGGTTCAAATGCAGGCGAGGGTATATCTATTCCAGGGAAGCAACAAAATGCAGAGTTGTCTTTTCTGAAGTCTCGCACAACTCGCACAATTGTTAGCGTAAATTGTGAAAATAAAGTTGAACAGCCATTAAAAACGATGGCTGAAGAGAGCCACAAAGGGGGAGATGCTCTAGAGAGGGTACACTCACCCGCTTCATATTATTCATTAGCCTCCTGCCATTATCCATTTATCAAGGAGAATGCCATATCTGGATATTGTTTTGACATAGATGGTGTTCAATATGAAACCTTAGAGCAACAAAAAGCTTTTCCCCTTTTAACTGAATCAGCGATTATTGGCGACATTCCTGAAAAGAATAAGACTCTGTATCAACAATGTTTTGAGTCCAGGATTGTACACTTATTGCAAAAAGGTGTTGCAGGTTGTATCTCATTCAGGGAAATAGAAAAAAAACGTAATTTGTGGGGATCTGGTGAGGAGGCAATCCCTGGAGCCAATTGCCATATGCTAGCTAATTATTTGGCATTCGGGGTAAATTTTTACGACGATATCGATTGCACATATGCACAATGGGAGGACTGGTATTTGTCTATGCCAGAGGTAAAAATGCTCCCCTTCGACCCGGCAAGCCTCCAAAAGGGCGATATTGTCCAGTTTTGTGAAACCTGTGTTGATGGCGTTGTTAAACCAAAACACTCTCAATTTTATCTCGGGAACTTGTTGTATATATCTGCATTTGGTTCTCAGGGAAATATAGCGATTCATAAGCTGGAGGAAAGTATCAGTAGATATAGTGAACGATTCAACACGATTCGCATTGTCAGAAGAGATAAAACAGAGATCGATCCAGTCCCTGAGTGGATTAATTGTCCTCAATCTGACTCATTTTTTCCTTTGGTAGCCAGGTTTGTCGAAAGATAGAGTCATAGAGTAAAAGCCTTAATTCGTTTTTACAGCGATAAAGCAGCAGAAGCAGGGAACCTGGCCCTTCACTTCTGCTTATGGCGGCTAAGTAGCTGGCCATATGGAATCGAATATTTCTGGCTACCTGGGCTGGTACTATGCGAGGCACAACGGAGGGAGCATAGCCGTAGCTATGTGACTGGAGTTGTAACGAAGCAGAGTGCCAGCACCAGGAGTCAGAAATATATGATTTCATATGGTTAGCTACTTATACGCCGATAGACTTGTAAAGCGCATCCAGTCCCATCTTACCCGCCATTTTTTTGGTTTCCTGGCGGGACGATTCATCAAAACCGGTATACACCAGGTCTTCCTGTGGCAACTCATCCAGGAAGCGGCTGGGCAGCGTATCAATGATCTCACCAAACTGTTTTCTTTGCCCGGCCAGTGTCATGGTCAGTGATTTCCTGGCCCGGGTAATGCCGACATAAGTAAGACGACGCTCTTCCTCAATATTATCTTCTTCAATACTGGTTCGGTGAGGCAGCAGCTCTTCCTCCATCCCCATCATAAAGACATGGGGGTATTCAAGACCTTTGGAGGCATGGAGGGTCAGTAGCTGAACACGGTCGGCATCTTCCTCTTCCTCATTGCGTTCCAGCATATCCCGCAGAATCAGCCGGGCAATGGCATCCGCAACCGTTCTGTCTTCATCACCCCGTTCCAGGGTTTGCTGCAGGGCATCCACCAGAAACCAGACATTGGCCATGCGCTTTTCAGCCTGTGCTGGCGTTGAGGAGTGCTGCATCAGCCAGTTTTCATAATCGCTATCAGCAATCATTTCACGAACCACCTGCATAGGGTCTTCGCTGGTTTGCAGTCGTCGTGAAACGTCGTCCATCCACCCGGTAAAGCGTCGCAGCCTGTCGACATACTGAGGTGCCAGGTCCTCTGCAAGGGCAGCTTCTTCACAGGCTTTGTACATACTGATGCGGTGTTTGTTGGCGTAGTTGCCCAGTTTCTCCAGTGTCGATGGCCCAATCTCCCGCTTAGGGGTATTCACCACCCGCAGAAAGGCGTTGTCATCATCCTGATTAATCAGCAGGCGAAGGTAGGCCATGATGTCTTTCACTTCTGCCCGGGCAAAGAACGAGGTGCCGCCATTAATGTGGTAAGGAATACCATGGTGCTGAAGTTTCAGCTCCAGCAGCCGCGACTGAAAATTTCCCCGATAGAGAACGGCATAATCTTTATAGCTGTTATCGTGGCGAAGTTTGTGGGCGATTATCTCTGTGGCAATCCGCTCACACTCCATTTCGTCGTTTCGGCATTTAATCACGCGAATTTCATCCCCAACCCCCATCTCACTCCATAATGTTTTTTCAAACACATGTGGGTTATTGGCAATCAGGGTATTTGCTGCTTTCAGGATACGGCTGGTGGAACGGTAATTCTGCTCCAGCTTGATCACCTTTAAGCTGGGGTAGTCTTCTTTCAGCTGCGCCAGATTTTCCGGTTTGGCTCCGCGCCAGGCATAAATGGACTGGTCATCATCACCCACGACGGTCAACTTACGACGGTCGCCCACCAGTCGCCTGACCAGCTCATACTGGGCACCATTGGTGTCCTGATACTCATCCACCAGCATATAGTGAACTTTGTCCTGCCAGCGTTGCTGGACCTCCGGATAATGTCTGAATAACTCCACCGGCTTCATGATCAGGTCATCAAAGTCCACAGAGTTATAGGCTTTCAGCATGCGATTATAGTGCTCATAAACAATCGCTGCCGTCTGCTCCCAGGGCTGTCTGGCCATCTGTAACGCCTGGGCCGGGGAGATCAGATCATTCTTCCAGTTGGAGATACAGTGCTGGATCTGATCCACGCCATTATCATCTGCAGAAGTGTCCCGCTGCATCAGGTCGGTAATCAGTGATCGGGCATCCTGCTGATCAAAAATCGAAAACCCTGGTTTATAGCCCAGAATCTGGTACTCACGACGGATAATATTCAGGCCGAGATTATGGAACGTAGAAACCGTCAGTCCAAAAGAGGCTTTGCCTTTCACCAGCTTGCCAACCCGCTCTTTCATTTCCCGGGCGGCTTTGTTGGTAAAGGTAACGGCCACAATGTTTTTGGCGCTGATACCGCACTGTTGAATCAGGTAGGCAATTTTGGTGGTAATAACACTGGTTTTACCACTACCGGCACCGGCAAGTACCAGCAGGGGAGTATCGATGTATTTTACGGCCTCAGCCTGTCGATCATTGAGTCTTTGCACGCGTTCTGTTTCAGGCAAGTCATGGAAATTAAGCGTCTCAGTATAACAAGGTTAGGGGAGTGGACGATATGTCTGGTCTTCAGGCCAATGCATAGAGGGATTTACTTAACCCGGATATTTCATAAACTGCCCCGAATTTTCAGAGTTTTAACCCACCATCCAGCTCTAAAACCCGCCCATTGTAATAATCATTTTCAAAAATAAAACCAACGGTCCGGGCAATCTCTTCCGGGGTACCCATGCGTCCAACAGGAATGCCGGCAGTTAACCTGGCTTTGGCTTCTGGCTTCATGCCGCCGGTCATTGCGGTTTCAATAACGCCCGGAGCGACGGCTGCACAACGGATGCCGTATTTGGCCAGCTCTTTGGACCAGGTCACGGTCATGGCTGAAACACCGGCTTTGGCCGCAGAGTAGTTGCTTTGTCCAAAGTTCCCTTCACGGGCAATGCTGGTAATATTGACGATGACGCCCTTTGAGCCACTGTCGATCATGCTGGCGGCCACTTCACGGCCGCAGAGGAAGACCCCAGTCAGGTTAACATTTATTACGGACTGCCATTTGTCGAAGGAGAGTTTGTCGGTCACTTTGCCATCTTTGGCTTTGATCAGCAGGCCATCTCTGAGAATACCGGCGTTGTTGACCAGGCCATTCAATGGGCCGAGTTCTGCATAGGCTTTCTGAACAGCCGCTTCAACCTGAGCTTCTTCAGCAACATTGACTGGCAGTGTTATCGCGTTAACCCCTTTTGAACGACAGAGTTCCGCTGCCTGATAAAGTTCGGGAGTATCAAGGTCCATAAGACCCATATTGGCACCACGTTCTGCAAACCAGTTGGCCATTGCCAGACCAAGTCCTCTGGCAGCACCGGTGATCAGGATATTTTTATTTTTGATGTTCATAATTGTTCTTATGCTTTATTGGTAGAAGGTACACTGATCATCCTGAAACGAATCTGAATAAAAGACAATAATTTATAATAAGAGAATTCTTTCTTTGGAGAAGCGGGCAGAACAGAATCCGATTTACTGGTCGGTCGGATTTGTTGGTGAAGCTGGTGTACCAAGGCAAGAAGTTTTTTCATTAAGATGCGAGTACAACCTTCCTACTACCTGCGATCAGGAAACCCCTTCCTGGGAACAAAATCCGGGTTTAGCTCAGGGGCTGGATCAGAAGCATCGCGGGATTGTTCAACAAACTGCCATAATGCCTCGGACAGTTGTTGTACCTGGGTTGTTGGCCTGCATCCGGTTCAGTTGATTTCTCAAATGTTGCGCATTGTTTTCCCCGAAAATCTCAATCAATGCGTCTTTCGAGGATAGTTCCATCTTCTCGTTCACGATCATACAAATCCCGACTGAAAATCCGAACTTTGAAAGGCATGCGCTCATCGAATTTCCTGAGTTCTTCAGCAGCGGAAACCTGGTGCCCGCAAGTGTGTCCTGTGGATTCTGGCGGGTTATGGGTTGTTGCTGGATTAATCGCTGCTGCCGGGCTTGGGGCTTGAGTAATAAGGGAATTATGCATCGTGTTGCACCAAAAGTTCAACAGCCTTGCCCGGAATGAAGCCGGTAGTGCTTCCTGACAACCCTTGAAAAAAAACGACACTGCCTTTATATAGGAGGCTCCAATGATTAACGGGGCCTTTTATGCGCTTCCTCTCTGTGCTATTTATTCTTTTACCCATTCTGGAAATGGTGGTGCTGATTAAAGTGGGCAGTATCATCGGAGCCTGGAATGCGGTTGCCCTGGTTATTCTGTCGGTATTTATTGGCATCGAAGTGATTCGCCGCCGGGGCTTCAGAACCACATTAAGAGCCCGGCAGAAGATTGCGGCAGGCGAACTGCCCGCTATGGAAATGCTGGAAAACCTGGCTATTGCCCTGGGTGGCCTGCTGCTGTTGATTCCCGGTTTTATCACTGATTTTCTTGGGGTATTCCTGTTGATTCCACCGGCTCGTCAGCTGCTGATCCGCCGCTGGCTGAAAGTGAACGGGGTCAAGGTGCAGCAAACCAATATTTATGAGGCTGAGTATCGTCGTGAGCCATCATGGCGTCAGGATCAAACCCACCTCAACCACACCATTGATGGGGACTTTACCCGGGAAAATGATGATGGCCGTTCCGGAAGCCAAAAACGCCATTAATTGATAAGCCTTGATTTCCGGGCATATAACGAATTTTTCACTGTTTCTTGAGTTTAGAGCCTCAGTTTTGTGGAAAAGTCAGTTTTTTTTCTATCTGCCTCTTGAAAACTGCGCCAGCTACCCATACTAAGGGGAACACCTGATAAGACTTCGGCAAGGCCTTGAGCTGTTAGTAAAGGCCTGTGCCAAAGTAAACTTTATCCCGGGTGCATACCAGGGAGGTTCGGGTAAACCGGGCCATAGTGAAGCGATAGTGCATCGTTTTACTGCCATTACGTTGATAGCGAGCAGCCTGTAAAAGGTTGCACGGCATAAGCAAACTGTTGGAGAAAGAATCGATGAAAATCCGTCCGTTGCGTGATCGCGTGGTCGTTCGTCGTGTCGAAGAAGAAACTACCTCTGCTGGTGGTATCGTACTGCCAGGTTCTGCCGCTGAAAAGCCTAACCAGGGCATTGTGGTTGCAGTCGGCGATGGCGTGTTTCTGGACAATGGTGAAAAGCGTCCTGTTGGCGTTAACGTTGGTGACAAGGTTATCTTCGGCAAGTATGCAGACTCAAACACCGTGAAGATTGACGGTGAAGAGCTGATCATTCTGTCTGAAAGTGACATCTCCGCCGTTCTGGAAGGCTGATTGTCAGGCAATCACACGGTATTTTTCCGATTTCACAAAATAGTGCACAGGGTCACCAACCATGGCAGCTAAACAAGTTAAATTTGGCGACGAAGCTCGCAAAGAAATGCTCAAGGGCGTCAACATCCTGGCTGACGCTGTAAAAGCTACTCTGGGTCCCAAGGGCCGTAACGTTCTGCTGGAGAAGTCTTTTGGCGCGCCTACCATCACTAAAGATGGTGTGTCTGTTGCCAAGGAAATCGAACTGAAAGACAAGTTCCAGAACATGGGTGCCCAGCTGGTTAAGGAAGTGGCTTCCCAGGCTAACGATCAGGCCGGTGACGGTACGACTACGGCTACCGTTCTGGCCCAGTCTATTCTGAACGAAGGTCTTAAGTACGTTGCGGCCGGCATGAATCCAATGGATCTCAAGCGCGGTATCGACAAGGCGGTAATTGCTGTCGTTGAGCAGCTGAAGGCTATGTCTACTCCTTGTGCCGACAGCAAATCCATCGCTCAGGTTGGTACTATCTCTGCCAACTCCGATGAACTGGTTGGCCAGATCATCGCTGAAGCCATGGAAAAAGTTGGCAAAGAAGGCGTTATCACTGTTGAAGAAGGCAGCGGTCTGGAAAACGAACTGGAAGTTGTTGAAGGCATGCAGTTCGACCGTGGCTACCTGTCTCCATACTTCATCAACAACCAGGAAAGAATGTCCGCTGAACTGGAAAGCCCATTCATCCTGCTGGTTGACAAGAAAATCTCCAATATCCGCGAACTGCTGCCGGTTCTGGAATCCGTTGCCAAAGCTGGCAAGCCACTGATGATCATCGCTGAAGACGTTGAAGGCGAAGCCCTGGCGACTCTGGTGGTGAACAACATGCGCGGTATCGTGAAAGTCACTGCTGTCAAAGCACCGGGCTTCGGTGACCGTCGCAAGGCCATGCTACAGGATATCGCTATCCTGACTGGCGCTACGGTTATCTCTGAAGAAGTAGGCCTGTCTCTGGAAACGGCAACTCTGGATGACCTGGGTACTGCCAAGCGCGTACAGATTACCAAAGAAGACACCACCATCGTCGACGGCGCTGGCGTTCAGGCTGACATCGTTGCCCGTGTTGAACAGATCCGTGCCGAGATCGAAAACTCTTCTTCTGACTACGACAAAGAGAAGCTGCAGGAGCGCGTAGCCAAGCTGGCTGGCGGTGTTGCTGTTGTTAAGGTAGGCGCTGCTACCGAAGTTGAGATGAAAGAGAAGAAAGCCCGCGTTGAAGATGCCCTGCACGCTACCCGTGCTGCGGTTGAAGAAGGCGTGGTTGCTGGTGGTGGTGTAGCCCTGGTTCGCGCCCTGTCTGCCATCAACGTTGAAACCGTTAACGCTGAGCAGCGTGCCGGTGTTGAGCTGATCCTGCGTGCCCTGGAAGGCCCGATCCGTCAGATCGCTACCAACTCTGGTGACGAAGCTTCTGTGGTTGTTGACAAGGTTAAGGCGGGTTCTGGTAACTTCGGTTACAACGCTGCTACCGGTGAATATGGCGACATGATCGAAATGGGTATCCTGGATCCAGCCAAGGTTACCCGTTCTGCCCTGCAGGCAGCAGCTTCTGTTGCAGGCCTGATGATCACGACTGCCGCCATGGTTGCTGATGAGCCACAGGACGACGCGCCAGCTATGCCTGATATGGGTGGCATGGGCGGTATGGGTGGCATGGGCGGCATGATGTAATGCGACGATAGTCGTGCAGGTAGCCAGGAGGCTGACCGAGAATAGCGCCTGTCTAGGCGACCCCGTAACGAGGACGACAGAAAATTGAGGATATAAATTCGGTTTTGTGAGGTGAATAGCGGGGCTATTTGCCGAACAAAAGCGGATTTTTAGACCAATTTGCTGTCGACGCAGTAGGGCAGTCTATTCTGGGACAGCCTCCTGGCCTGACTGGGTTACACCGCAAACGACCACTCACTTATCGAGTGTTTGGTCGTTCCACTTCCAGTAGAAAATAGCATGTCAATTTAACCGGTATCCGGTCTGAATCATGACCGGATGCTGGCCTCTCTCTTATGAGAAAGTCGTCATCAGGTTTCAGGTCTGTACTCGCTGGGTTGCTTCGGGAACATCATGGGAAACTTTACGACCATCGACTTTACTAACGGGCACCTCAAAAACTGAATTAGTAGTCAGTTATAATTCACCTGAGTTTCCAGGTAAATTTGCTGACGGGATAGTTTTCTCTTCCGCGATTATAGCTTGCTTCATGCGCTGTTCCCTTCGGCGCTTCCTACAGTATTCCTTTTGTCGTGCTGCGTAATCAGGATTATTATGATATCGCTCCTTCTGGTACTTCCTCTGGCGCTCTGCAAAATCGGGATCATTCTGGTAGCGCTCTCTTTGGCGCTGCCTCTCGCGCTCTGCGTAAGTGGGGTTTTTGCGAATCTCCCTTAGGCGCTCCCTTTCGCGTTTTAGGAAAGCGGGGTTATTGCGAAGTTTTCTTTGGCGCTCCCTTTCGCGATCCCTTATCTTCTGTGCGTAAGCAGGATCATTCTTGTAGCGATTACTTTTACGTCCAATTGGTAATGAGTGACTTTCGTCAGACTTCTTACTACTTGACCCGGCTAAATTGTCTGATGAATCCATTTCACTCTCTGCAGAGGCCTGAGCTTGGTATTCGTTAGCATGAAAAGAGTGTTCCGTTGCACACTCAATCTCTGCTGGGGATTTGGGTTGTTGATTCTGTACACTTTCTGGTTGAGGGTTAATAATTGCAACGGGTGCTGCTGACTCAAAAAAAGCATCGGCAGATTCCAGGTTATACATTTTTTCTGTCGGATGAAGGTTGTTATCAACAACTGATGAGCTTTGCAGGGCTAATGGACTTAGACCTAAAATTGACTGGATCGAAAAACGTTCATTATCAGGAATATATTTAGGAGCAGGTTTATCATTCAGTGCTTCTGTTCTGACTGTTAAGTGAAGTGGTTGATCTTTTATAGTATTGCTGAAAACGATGACTACTGATCTTTTTTTAAAACGATAATCATTAAATGGATTATTAAAAGGCAGCGTTAGCTGCTGAAGGTGGTTTTTAGTCATCTCACCAGTACACATGGGGCACAGAGTAGAGTCTGCTTCTTCAACTGCACGGGAGAAGGCCTGCCCTGATGCACCAGACTCAGAAATAGTAACATCCTGAACAGAAAGAAATTGATCAGAATCTGCTGGTAATTGAAAGTAAGTAATAAGGCTATGCATTGAATTATTGAATTATTGAATAATCGAACTAAAACATAAGATCACGTCCTCTTGTAAAAGTTCCTCCTTGATATTACCCATTCAATATTTATTTGTAACCTTGCATAAGAATTTGCTAAAGCTATTTCTAATGCGATGTCAAACACTCCGCAAGCTAGCACCTGATGGATGAGGAGGGCAATGACGGTCGTGCAACAGGAAGTGAGGTTATTGATGGCAGCGTCAAGAATCGCTTCGTAATACCCTGGCCTGGAATTCCAACGGTGCCTCCCCTTGTTCAAAATGGCAGCATAATTCATGATTAAATGGTGGGATTGGTATATGCGATAGCTACGCAAGCGGGGTCTTTGTGAAGCTCGCTACGGCGCTTCCTCCGGTATTCCCTAAGGTACTCTCTCTGGCGCTCCCTTTTGAGTATCTTATCGCTCTCGAGCTTGGCAGGATCTTTCATACGCTCCTTCATACGCTCCTTCATGCGCTTTTTCATGCGTTCTGAGTAGCCGGGATCATTCTGGCAACGCTTCCGCATGTTCTCCCTCATGCGCTTCCTGATGCGTTCTGCGTAATCGGGATCATTCTTGTAACGCTCCCTCTGCTGCCTGTTTTTGCGTTCAACATAAACGGGATCTTTGAGACGCTCCCTTTGGCGCTCCCTTATGCGTTCTGCGTAATCGGGATCATTGCGGTAACGCTCCCTTTGTTTCTCATTCTGGCGCTCTGCATAAGCGGGATCGTTCCGATAAGGCCTCTTTCTTTGGCATACCCTGCTGCGCTTTGAGTGATCAGGATAATTCTGATAGCACTTTTGGTGCTCAACTGCTGAATTGTTATCACTAACATCTTCTACTGCCTGGGGCGTTTGATTATCAATTGTCGTCTGGTTCTGGTTTTGCAGGTTAACTACAGTAACAGGCTCTGAATTTTGTGGGTTAGAGAATATGTCAGGAAGATTAGTAAACTGATAATCCGGGGCAGAATGGCTCGGTGGCATTGGCTCGTTAACCTCAAGCTCGCTCCCCAATATGCATAGCAGCTGAGCAAAGGGGGTGTCTGGCGTTGAAGGTAGCGCATCCTCTAAGTGGGTAGTGTCAGAATGACAAAAAGAATATTCATTTAGCCCTGACTGTGTAACCTCAGAAATATCAGTTCTATGAGGGGCTTCCTGATCGGCATGAGTTGGAAATGCAATATTATATTTATTCAATGAACCAAATGGATCAGGGTTATTGTTGTGTCTGTCTGATTGACTATGGTAAACATGAAAAGGAGCGCTCAGCACCTGAACAGGTATCCCTTGATACGTCGGCTGTTGTTCATTTTGGGTATCTTGGCGCTTTGGTTCTTGTGAGCTCGAATAAGGCTCGCCAGATGAACTCGAATAAGGCTCGCTAAAAGCAACCTCGAATGGAAGTAATTGAGTAAAGTGATCCATTGAATTATCAAATTATTGAATTCCAGTTTAAGACATTTTCTTTTTGCATTAGTTTCTCTTGCAAACACTTTATCTAATAATTATTTCAGCCAAATATAATTATTTGTTATAGCTATTAGTAATATTTTCAATGCGGATGGCTTCTTTCACATCGTGGGAAACTTTACGATCATCGATCTTGCTTATGTACACCTCAAAAACTGAGGTGCCGTATTAAGGAATGTTGTGATGCAGAGTAATAGCTGGTATCAGGTATCAGTACCACGTAAACGTGGGCTTTTTTATCGGACCTTAATCGATTTAATGCGATGGAGCTTAATAGGCATTGTGATGCTGCCCCCTGCAGATCGCACCTTCAGTAACAGTCTTTCGCGTTCGACTCCAAGCAGTTCTCCACTGAAACGTTTCGACGGTTCGACATAAACCTCTAACCAGGCACCAATATGATTTGGTAACTCATAGATTGGAATGTCCCTGGGCTGCTGGTTCAGTAATTCCGATTCCTGATTGGTTGCAGGCAGTTCATCAACAAAGAAGTAGGTTTTGGATGCTTCTCCATGGGCAGGCTGAGATTGCCACTCCTTCTTGATATTTGCATTGGTATTCCCGGAAGAGGGTTCCGTCATGTTCATATCATCTGAATCCCCTGCCGGGCCAAATTGCCCCGGGGTGATGATTTCAAAGGGAGAAACGGGACTGTTGTTCACCAGCAGAGTGAGACTAAATGATGAAACCCATAGCTCAGTGTCATAGACAGAAAAGGCATGAGGATGGAAGTTGGGGGGGAAATGCGCCTTGATGGTCACTGTGTCAGGATTCTTCAGAAAGTTGATGTAGGCATTTTTCATCGCTTCATTAGGAACAATGCCTGCTTTATAGAAGTAAAAGCTGTCTGGCAGATTGGTTAGACGGTTAATGTATGCGTCTTTGGAAATACCTGAGCTATTAGCACAATGCTGGCTGCTCATCCTGATCAGGCCCTCATCCTGATAGGTCAGTTCAGCATTGGTCAGGGAGGGTATTTGCATAAAGTCTTTGATAACGAGAGACCCTTTTTTGTAAAAGCTTGCCTGTAGTGATGCCTTGTATAGATTTGTGGCGCTGATACCAAATCGAACAAACATTTTCTGATTTTCGGGGGTGTATTTATATTCCCAGAAATGTCTGTCAATAAGTGTATCAATGCCCATCTGTTGAAATTCATTCAGGCCGATAATATATTCAATACCACAGGTAGGTTCTACTATGCTGCTCAGCTCTTGTTTGAGTCGTAACTGGCGTTGATCATTGAAAAAGGTATAAAACTCTTCATTACCTTTCAGTGGCAGTTGAATTCCATCATACTGGACGCGCAGGGAGTCAGGCAGCTCTGAGAGTTCTCCATCGCTGACATCATACACTGTCTTCATCATTGTCAAAATGCTTGGGAAAACAACGGTCAATCTTTTTATAGTAATTGGACTTTTGAGTATTTTTTTAGGTGTTAATGTTATTTTTGTTATTGATACTTCGCCAGTTATGTGAACATTAACTGAACCAAATTCAACCTCTGCGTAATCAGATATTACAGGTTTGTATTTGTCTATTGCTTTTATTAATTGGGTTTCAGAATAAAATTTAAATCCAAACCATGCTGCCGGGCCAACAAAAAAAACAGGTATAAAGAATAATTTGATCAAGGCATTAATCATAGGCTTACCTGAATGTGGTATTGCTACGTATGGTGAATATCTGCTGATGATTCACTCCTTTATAAAAATATGTTCTTGATCTTTTTGTTTATCAAGTTATGGGTGTTTTATTTTTAATTGGCTGTGTGAGATGCTGAGCAAGTGTCACATTTTGAATTTTTTCTGGTTTCTGTATGTTGCTTGTCAAAAAAACAAGCGCTCCTAATGTTTTGTTTTTTTTAATATTGTTATATTCATCGTAAAGTATTGGTATATTTTAACTAAATTATTAAATGGACTCTTATCTGAAGCAACGTTGATCAAAAAGGATTTTCTATGGACCGTCCAGGCTCCCCACCATCAGGAACACCCGTTGGCCCTTCAGTGCTCCCAACTCATTCAGGTGCTGGAGAAACTACAGAGACAGGTACAATGTCAACCAGACAAGTTTCTCCTCATCCAGCCGAAAGGCGCATTCCCACAAATGATGACCCTGTCAGGAGTAGTGGGCTAACTGACAATATTCAGCCAGCACATGCTACCGGAAGTACGGTTCCCCCAAATAGACCGGGGGGGGCAGAAGGAATCAAACGTGACCTGAATAGGCTTTTGGCCGATGATAAGCCTCTGGAACAAAGCTTCAGAAAAAACGAGGAGATGAAATATATAGATGCATCAATAACTGCACTGGAAAAAATCAAGGAAGAAATGAATGGCAAATGGGATCTTCCAAATGATAAGTTAAGGACTGCATTTAAAAAAGCGCATAAGGCGGCCATAAAAAAACTGAAAGAAAATAAGTCGAATGATGTCAAAGTAACCTTTAATTTACCCGATGGGCAACGGGTTCGTTTAATTCCACCTGAACTGGATAATTTGGATTTATCTGACTTGAAGTCATGGTTGCAGGGATCTCTGGGGTTAGTAAATGAACTGAAATCGGAAAAACAGTCTGCTTATGATGCTGGTCTTATCGAGCAGGCAATTACTGATGGTGCCCGGGAATTTAACACTCTTCTTTCTCAGCTGGCGCAGACCGGCTCATCCGAGCAAGAGCTTCTGGGCTTCCAGGCTCGCTATCATGCCATACAATACCCGATTATCAGCCTTTCTTTTGATGGCAGCAGCCAGCATTCTTCCGATAGACCAGAGCACCGTAGTACTCCCGAGGCTGTGAAGCCAAGTCCTTCTATTAAAATTACCAATGATCCTGAGAGGGCATTGACAGTTCCTGACGAGGGGGATTCAGCTTTTGGGGATGAAAGTCTTCTTGACGCTGATCACTTGAAACGGGTTGAAAGAGCCAGAAAAGCATACAGAGACCTCGGTTATGCCTGGTATCGGCAAGAAAAAAACACCAGTGAAGAAATTCTTGATGACAAAGCGATGTTAATGGCGGAGTTGGAACAACGTTTACAAGGCAAGCCTGAGAGTGATGATGACTCTGGCGTCTCGGTATCTTCCCGGACCAGCCCGCAACGCTCAAATCCTCGCAGACGTTCTGGTGATAAATCGGGAGAGCCGTCTTCATCCGCCCGCATGTTACAGGTGAAGGATGATGATGGTGTCGGCTTATTCCGTGCGTTGTTTGCCTGTTATACCGAAAACAGTGACTGGCAGAATGCGTCGAAAGATCAGGTACGTAAAAAGATAACAGACGAGGCTATGGCTCAACCGATAAAACTGGCCATTGACGTTGCTACCCATAAATACCTTGAGCTGGATCCTTACAGCAGTGACGTGATGGACGTTCAAAACCTGTCTCAGCGTGCCGTGGCTCAGAAGATCGAAGCGTTGGACGACCAAGGGCTTTTAGTCCGGGAAATTTTTGCCAGGGTGATTCTGGATGGAACGTTCTCTGAACACTCTTTCCGTCGTCTTCCAGAGGTGCTGGGTATCACCGAATTAATGACCAATAATCCTGATGACCCCTATGCTTTTGAAATGATAGTTTTTTCACAGCTTATTATGAGTGAACTCTGCACGACGCTGGGCGTGCCTGAATCCAATGGTAATAAACGAGGATTTCATAGGCTGAATAGAGGCTTTGGTGTGGTGTTAGGCGCTGAAAAAAAGAAGGATGACGATAAGAGAAATAGTGTCAAAGAAGCTGATAAAGCTTCCGGTTTATCTCCAGCGCGGGAAGATACGAAGGTTATAGCCCCGCCAGAGGGTAGCATGATGCCTGAAACGTCAGGGGATGACGCTTCGAGTGCAGTTAGTCAACCACCTCCACCACCTCCACCCGGGAGTTTTGCTGAATCGTTTGAAGATAAAAAATCTACTGACAGTAGATAGACATTCTTTAGCAAAATGGTTTTGCGCCTGTTAAGTCGTCTCCTGTGAATGCAGTGATCACTGATCAGTACCAGCCGCCATTGCCGGTTTTCAGGTTCTACGCCGGAATCCCTTTAGCGGCCGGGCCTCTCTGCACTGATGAACCGTTCTTTATTGGTGCAGTGACAGGGTTCACCATTGGCAAATATCACACCGAGGATGGATCACGATAAAAACCATCCTTGATCTGCCCCTGAGATTGCATCCTCCTTGCTAATTTCTTGTTCATAGATATCCATATCTTCAAACGGAATAACCGCAATAATGAATCACCGTTGAACTATTTCCTGGAAAGGATGTCCAGATTGAGAAGCATCCGTATATAAATTGCCAATTTCCCCAGTTAATGAGCAACAGCGTGTGGCTAACCAAAACAGGAAAATATAGATGGAGATAAGCTCTGTTCCTACCAATAATAGTATGAATCGCTGTGTGATTTGTCTGGAAGATTTTACTTCCCTGACCGGCCATGATGCAGTCCACCTGAATTGTCATCACGTTTTTGGCCGATCGTGCATCATTCGCTGGGGAAGCAACAACCCGACCTGCCCTGCCTGCCGGGCACCCTTCAACCCCACTCAGATATATGACAGGGATATCACCATAACCAGACGTTTGATCAGAACAGTGCCAGCTGCTGCCTCGTACTTCAGGACTACCTTCCTGGACAACCCCTACGCAATTGGCAGCATGGTCTTTACCACTGGAGGTGGGTTGATCCCCACTTTTGCCCGAATCCTTCCTCATAAGCTGAATGCTCCTTCTACGATGGCAGGATATTCCATCGGCATAATCGCAGTCAGACCTATTTTAAATGGTTTTGTAATCCCCCCTGGTTATACTCCCCTGTCTCCTATCGAAAATCGTCACAGTTTGGCTATTTCCATATGCAAGGGCGGAGCCCTTGGCATTGGCGTTGCCGGCCTTGTCGGCTTCTTTGTTGGTGCCTTGGTACGTTCTGATAATTCCAGCCTTCTTGCCTCTGCTATTAATTCAGGCGTCCATGGCATGGCCGGGGGGGGGATGGCAGCAGCGTCTAATGGTACAGCAGTTCTGTTAACCAGGTATCTGTGCCCGTGATTCCTCTCCTATTCACTGAGAAAATTGCCCGGAAAGAGGCTTTTTAGTGTTCTGCCCATTACGCAGAGACTCGTTTTATAAGGGCGGAAAGATCCTGTTCCGGTTTTCTGGATATTGCAAAGGCTGGAGTAAAAGGTAGGATAGCGGTTGGTTGAAAACAATAATCATAGAGGATGTGACCATGAGTAAGCTATATGGGGTGCCACTGTCACCCATGGTTCGAAAAGTACTGCTGGCTCTCGAAATAAAACAACTTGACTATGAACTGGTGCCGGTTACCCCGTTTATGAAACCGGCAGGCTTTGAAAAAATCAGTCCCCTGAAAAAAATTCCTGCCTGGGAAGATGATAAGGTGACGATTGCCGACTCCTCGGTGATCTGTGAGTACCTTGAGGACCGTTATCCGGAACAGGCTCTCTACCCAAAGACGCCTGAGGAAAAAGCCAGGGCCCGCTGGTTTGAAGAGTATGCCGATACGGCGATGCTTCAGGTACTGGGAACGGTCTTTTTTGAGCGGGTTGCCAAGAAGCTGATTAACCAGCCTGCTGACGAAGACAAAGTGCAGGAAGTTTTACAAACCAAACTGCCAGAGATTTGTGTTTATCTGGAATCTCAGGTTCCGGAAACTGACTTTCTGTTTGGAGCGGAGGTTCAGTTGGCTGATATTGCCCTGGCCAGTCACTTTATTAATCTTGTCCATGCTGGAGTCCAGATTGACTCTGCTGAGTATCCGGGGCTGTCGGCTTATATTGACCGGATTTTCCAGCATCCAGCCGTGGCGCACCGGATTGCAGAAGATAAAAAAGTGTTTGGCGGTAAGTGATTGCGGGATTAAAAAGTTTTATTTTTACCACAAAGACACCAAGGCACAGAGAAGAGCTTTCTTTGTGCCTTGGTGTCTTTGTGGTGGAAAAGTAAACATCACCTGTTTAAATACGCTTGAAGGCTATTAATTCTGGAATGGATAGACCGAACCCAGTTTAAGAATCTGTGTCAGTTCATCCAGGGCAGTTCGGGATTCTGTCAGTAACAGCGGGTCGGCCAGCTCTTTTTCAGACAACTGGTCACGATAGTGCTTTTTGACCCAGCGGCTGAGGGTGGCAAAGCGCTGGTTGTTGATCAGACAATGTTGATTGGTCGCTGCCAGTTCCTGGTGGTTTAATACTACTCTTAGTCGCAGGCAGGCCGGGCCTCCACCGTTATTCATACTTTGGCGCAGATCAAAAACCTTCAGATCCGTAATTGGGCAACTTGCGTCGTTGAGTATGCTTTGCAGGTAATTCCAGACAGCGGGTTCATTTTCACACTCAGAGGGGACAACGATCATTGTCCCGCCATTGTCCAGCGACAGCAGTTGGCTATTGAACAGGTAAGTCCCAACTGCCTGCACTACTGAAACCTGTTGATCTGCCACTTCAACAATATGAAAGTCCTGCGACCCATAAGCCTTTCTTAATGACTCATAGACAGCAGCCTGCTCCACAAATGCCTGTTCATGGCAGAACAGCAGGTTGCGGTTGCCGACTGCGATAACATCATTATGAAAAACGCCCTGATCGATAACCGCCGGGTTTTGCTGGGCAAATACCACCTTGTTTGGATCAAGCTGATGCAGACGGGCGACAGCCTGACTGGCTTCAAGACTCTGGCGGGCAGGGTATTTCTGTGGTGAGGTACTTTGCGGGTTAAATGCTTCCCGGCCATAAACGAAAAATTCGACGCCCTGTTCGCCATATTCATGGCAAAAACGGGTGTGGTTCGCGGCCCCTTCATCACCAAAGTATTCGGTGGATGGCAGAGCCTGATGATGAACAAAGTGGTCCGGATTATTAAACGTCGATTTTAATATTTTCCCGGTAACGTCATGCTCAATGGAGCGGTGGAATTTATTGATTAAGTTAGCGGGCGTGAAATGTACTTTACCATCAGCACAGTCCGCACTGGGGGAGACCGTCGCTGCATTAGCGGTCCACATGCTGGAAGCGGAGCAACAGGCTGCCAGAACTGCTGGCATCTGTTGCGCCGCGTCAGACAGTACCCGTGAATCGCTGCCTTGGAAACCGAGCCTTCTCAGTGTGGCAATATCCGGGCGCTCCTGAGGGGCTAGCACACCCTGGACAAAGCCCAGTTCACTGAGCGCCTTCATTTTCTCCAGACCCTGGAGAGCCGCTTCCCTTGGGTTTGCTACTTTGCCCGCATAATGGATTGAGGCCTTGTTACCCTGGGATAACCCTGCATAGTTGTGGGTAGGGCCGACCAGTCCGTCAAAGTTGGCTTCTATTGTTTTCATTATTGACTACTTCACCATTGAGTCCATGGGGGCTGTTTACAAATCAAGCCCGGGTGCCAGTTCTTTGGGCATACTCAGTGACTCCGACTCAACACTGGCCACCGGGTAGGCGCAGTAATCGGCAGCGAAATAGGCGCTGGGGCGGTGGTTGCCACTGTCACCGGGGCCGCCAAAAGGTGCGGCACTGCTGGCACCGGTGATTGGCCGGTTCCAGTTAACGATACCTGCACGTATTCTCTGCAAAAAGAACTGGTACTGCTCTGGTGCTTCACTGAACAATCCGGCGGAGAGACCAAAACGGGTGTTATTGGCGTCTGCAACGGCATCTTCAAAACGATCGTAACGAATAATTTGCAACAGTGGGCCAAAGTATTCTTCATCGGGAAGGTCTTTGATATTGGTCACATCAATAATACCCGGAGATACTAACCCGGTTCCCGCTTGAAGATGAGTTGATAAAAGCAGGCTGTTGCCGCCCAGCTTTTGCAGCGTTTCCTGGGCTGACAATATCTGTTTGGCCGCTGCTTCAGAGATAAGCGCTCCCATAAAAGGCGCTTCTTGATCATCCCATTGACCTACTTTGATATTGGCTGCCGCTAAAGTCAGCGCATCAACAAACTGATCCCCCCAGGGCGTCGCGGGAATAAAAAGTCGGCGGGCACAGGTACAGCGCTGACCGGCAGTAATAAATGCTGAATGAATAGTGTCGTGTACTGCGGCTTTGATATCTGCCATCTCGGTGACAATCAGCGGATTGTTGCCGCCCATTTCCAACGCCAGAATTTTACCCGGCTGTCCACCGTACTGCTGGTGGATCATCTTGCCGGTGTTTGAGCTGCCGGTGAAAAACAGACCATCAAGACCGGGGTGCCCGGCCAGAGCGATGCCAGTTTCTTTTTCTCCCTGAACCAGATTGATAACTCCGTCGGGTATTCCCACCTGCTGCCAGAGTTTTATCGTGTATTCCGCAACGGCCGGTGTTAATTCGCTGGGCTTGAAAACCACGGTGTTGCCAGCCAGCAGTGCGGGAACAATATGACCATTGGGAAGGTGGCCCGGAAAGTTGTAGGGGCCAAATACCGCAACAACCCCATGTGGCTTGTGACGAATCACAGCTTTTCCTACGGGCATGGCATTTTCAACGGTCCCCGTTCGCTCATGGTAAGCTTTTATTGAAATGGCGATTTTCCCGGCCATAGCAGCCGCTTCCGTTTTGGCTTCCCAGAGCGGCTTACCGGTTTCTCTGGCAATGATTTCTGCCAGGGCCTCTTTATTCTGCTCCAGCTCACTGGCAAACGCCTTAATAAACGCCTCTCGTTCTTGAAATGGGCGAAAGGCCCAATGATGACTGGCTTCCCGGGCGGCACTTATTGCCTGATCTACTTGCTCTGCGGTGGCACTGGCTCCTTGCCAGAGCACAGTGCCTGTTCCCGGATTTTCGGATGAAAAGGGTTTACCATTTGCCTTAAGCCACTGTCCATTGATAAACAGGCATTGTTGTTCATTTGTGTCTGGCATGGTCTTAATCCTCTCAATTCGTTGACTAGCTGGATAAAGGCACTACCCGCAGCAATTGGCCTTCTTCAATGTTAAGCGCTGATGCCTGCTTTTTAGTGATCATGACAAACTCCAGTCCTTCGTAGGAAAGATGGCCCATGATGCAGCGAAAGTCTTTCAACTCACTATTGGCCATCAGCCAGCGGCGCTGATCCGTTGTGTTGTTCTCAACAATTTTAACTTTGTACTGTCGTGAATCTCTTACTGAGCGTACATCCTTGACTCTGGCTTCCAGTAGCGGACCTCCATCAAAAATATCCACATAGCCAGTGTAGTAGAAGCCTTCAGATTCCAGCAGATGTCGGGCAGGCGTTGTGCTTTCATGGGTAACACCAATGACCTCCCTGGCTTCATCCGGCAACAAATTGGTGTAGATTGGATGGCGAGGCATCAGCTCGGCAATAAACGCTTTATCGACGGTGGATTGGCGATCAGCTTCGGCAAAGTCCACCGCAAAGAAGTGCCGCCCAAGGGCTTCCCAGAAAGGGGAAAATTCCTGATCATCACAGTAGCCACGCATTTCTGCAAAGAGGCCTTCAGCAAACAGCTCTGGAAAGGCTGCCATAAACAACATGCGACTCTTGGAAAGAAACGTACCGTTTTTGGAGTGACGATAATCCGGCAGCAAAAAGAGCGTACAAAGCTCTGAAAAGCCGGTATGGTCACTGCAGAGCATCAGGGTGTCCACCATGGTGTAGACATCCAGTTGTTGTGAGGCATGAACCTGTTTACTCACCTTGTAGTTATACCAGGGAGCCTCAAGTCCGACGGCGGACTCAATACCCGCAGTGCCCATAACCTGACCGGTTTCGGTATCTTCCATCACAAACAGATAGAGATTATTTTTCGGTTCTGCGGCAGAAGTACCTGTTTCCTGCGATGCTGCCAGCGAAGCCTGCTTAAAGGAGGTGAGTGCCCATGCCAGTTTATTATCAACCATGGGACGGTGAGGTTGCAGGGAGGTGAATCCGGCACCCGTCTGGTTGGCGATTTGCCAGAGGGCCTCACGATCCTGCTCATGAATGGGACGAATAACAATCATAGTCAGACTTTGCCTTTGTTTTAATAGTCAGTTAGTTATCGCGACACAAAGAGACCCGGAAATGTTACCTCAACTTTTATTGATGGAAAGACCCTGCAAAGAGAAAAAATGCACCTATAGTTTAGCTTCAATAATTCAGGAAATGATACCGTTTCGCTCACTTTGTTAGTGGTAAAAACAGTTCACCAAAAACACCTATGATTCAGTCACCCGTTCTTTTGCCTGTGGTTCCACGGCCCTGTGAGCCGAGTGAGTCCTCTTCTGTGCAGCCTGCAATTGCCAGTAGCAATATTGCACCTGGCGAGCCTGATGGAACCTATATAACAAAAGACCCCTTCTCTTTTACTGAGCGTTGTAAGTCGCTGTTCAGCAGGGTTGTCTGTGCCGTAGAAACGAGCATGTGGCATGCTATGGACGCATTCAACTGGGCCGGCTATCTCGCTGTCTGGGCAATGGCTGGCGCTACTTTTATGGTTGGTATGATGGCCTTGCCGATCATTCTTAAATCGGCCCTGACCGGCATCATTATTATGGCTTGTGAAGCGATAGGGGAGGCCGTACTGCGATATTATTCAAGGGATCAGTTTCCAACGGATCGCCTGCCCGTACTATTAGACAGACTCCCGATAGAGGATCTGCCTGTTCTTGGGGATTTTTTGAGCTTTCGCTGGCTGAGACACTTGCCGTTTCAGGGAGAACGCTGTGATGAAAATAAACTGACGTATTTTGGCAGTCGAATGGTGGTTGGTGGGGTCTATGGCAGCTTACTTGGTTTTTTCACCTCGTTAATCACTCTGTCTCCCTACAGTATTCTGGCTACGGGAGCGGTAGCCGCAGGCATTGCCTTTAGCCTGAGGTTTCTGGGATGCGCCAAGGTAGCCCTGGATTTTGTATTTCTCTCCAATCATGAAATGAATGAGGGGCGTCTTTACCATAAAGATAGCTTTATTAATCGCTCTATCAGAGACAGGTTGGTTGGGAACACAGAGTCGTCGAATTATTTTCCCATGCCACCTCCCGAGAATATCGGTGCAGCAATACAGCTACTGAGTATTCATCAGGATATAGAGGCAGTTACCAAAGACACTATATATCAGGCGGCAGAAGCCCGTTGCCATGAGAAAGCGCAGTCTGGACTACCACAAGAACTCTTTGACCGGGAGGTGAGTCTGGTCAAACACGCTCAGGAACAATTATATCGATTTGTCACGCAGCGGGATTTGCGGGAAGCAAAAAGGCAGGAGATTCAGGCAAGGCTGGTTCATCAGGCTCAGGAACAAGAGAGAATAGACCGGAATTTGTTGGGGTTACCGGCTGAGGGTGAACTGACGCCTGAGCAGATTGAAGCTGGCTACCGACAGGCCCTGAATGATTATGAACGCTACAGGGATCAGGATATCAATGAGATTGATCGGGCGGCGGCACGTTTGAGAAGAGCTAATGACAATGCTGACCTTGTATCTGTGGCTTGATGCGATAATAAAAACACAGGTAAATACAGCTTTCAGACCTCTATTTGCAGGAGGAAAAGGTTAGTATCAGGCTAATGGTGTCAGTCTCTCCACTTATTGCAATGATCTGCGATAGCGGTAGAATCCCTTGCTTCACTTGACTGACCATATGTCATTAAATACCAGCCCATTTCACTGTGATATAGCTGCTTATGCAGTTGTTATACATAATACATATCAGGTTTTATATGTAGAGCCTGTCTGAGCGGTTTAAGCCAAAGGTTAACCCTGATGGTTGTTTAACAATCCAGTGTGCTGGGGGCTTCAAATATCTGAATCAGGCTGTTTCGGTATAGCGCCTTAAATTCGACGGGCGGTAGCGTGGGGGAAGTGTGCTTTTGGGTGTCGATCCTCCAACGGATACTCTCGGAGCCTGTCGGACTTAAGTGTGACAGGCTCTTCGGCTGATTGTTTCAGGACAGCGTGACATCATGATACTTGCTTTTGCACTGTATAAATATTTTCCCTATGGCGGACTGCAGCGGGACTTTCTGCGAATAGCCAGTGAGTGCAAACATCGTGGATATGGTATCCGTGTCTATACCACAAGCTGGCAAGGTGATAGACCGGACGGTTTTGATATACGTCTACTGCCGGTTAAAGGGCTGACTAATCACAAAAAGATGGCTGACTTCTGTCAGCAGGTACAGCAGTCGTTGAGCAGCGAGCCGAAGGTGCTCCTCACCGGTTTTAATAAAATGCCCGGACTGGATATCTATTATGCCGCAGACACCTGTTATAAAGCCAAATCAGACAGCAGATTCTGGCTTTATAAACTGAGCGCCCGCTACAGACAGTACTGTGCTTTGGAAGCAGCGGTTTTTGGCAAAGACAGCAAAACCGTTTCGTTGCTGATTTCTGCCCTGCAAAAACCCGAGTTTCAACGCTATTACCAGACACCCGATGAACGCCTGCAACTGCTACCGCCGGGTATCGCAAAAGATCGCTGTCGGCCAGCGGATGCGGACACTATTCGAGAGGCGTTCCGACAGGAGTTCGGCCTTGGCAATGATGACCGGCTGGTATTGATGGTGGGCTCGGGGTTCAGAACCAAAGGTCTGGACCGGGCTCTGAAAGCCATTGCTGCATTGCCTGAACCACTTAACGAGTCCACTCGTTTCTTTATTATTGGTCAGGATAAACAGAAACCTTTTCTGGCGATGGCAAAGCACCTGGGCATTACTGACAAGATTCAGTTTTTTCAAGGCCGGGATGATATCCCAAGATTTCTTCTGGGAGCCGACCTGCTGATTCACCCGGCCTACAACGAAAACACCGGGACCGTTTTGCTGGAAGCTCTGGTAGCAGGGCTTCCGGTATTAACGACGGATGTGTGTGGCTATGCCCATTATATTCTTGAGGCTGATGCCGGGCGGGTAATTCGTTCACCCTTTTCCCAGGATGCGCTAAATCAGGCAGTCAGTGAGATGTTGTTATCTGAACAGCGCAAACAATGGTCTGAGAACGCTGTTAACTTCAGTAAAACTACCGATTTGTATAGCCTGCCCCAGTGTGCAGCAGAGCTGATTATTGTCCGGGCAGAAAAGAAGTGGGCAGAGGGGGCTTGCTGAGTGCTTTATCTGAGAGATGACTTTAACAAAGCCTGGCAGGGCAAGGATCCTCAGCAGCTGCTGGAAAACATGGATGGTGACGTCTATCGGGCGTTGGAAGCACGGAGAACCTTTCGTTTTGAGCTGAATGGCCAGGGGTATTTTGCCAAAGTACATGGTGGTGTTGGGTGGTTTGAAATCATCGAAAACCTTATTCGTCTACGCAAACCGGTGCTGGGTGCCCGCAATGAGTGGGAAGCGTTGAACCGGTTGCACGACATTGGGATCACTACCATGACACCGGTAGCTTTTGGCGAAACTGGCAGCAATCCCGCAACCCGGCGTTCGTTTCTGGTCACTGAAGAACTCAGGGATATGATCACGCTGGAAGATTTTTGTAAGCCCTGGTCAGTGAAGCCACCGGCATTCAGGTTAAAACTGGCCATGATTGATAAGCTGGCAGAGATCAGTAAAAAAATGCACGGCAATGGTATTAATCATCGGGATTATTATCTTTGTCACTTTATGATGCCTGACCGGCAGATACCGGATCCGGACAATTTGACATTTTATCTGATTGACCTCCATCGAGCCCAGTTGCGAGATGTGACACCTTTACGTTGGGTGATCAAGGACCTTTCCGGACTCTACTATTCAGCCATGGACATTGGTATCACCCAAAGGGATATCTTTCGTTTTATCAAAACCTATACCGGTCTGCCATTAAGAGAAGCATTAAAGCGGCATTTACCCATGTGGCTGAAGATTACCAGAAAAGCCCACAAGCTTTATCAGCGCATGGCCAGAAAAGCACGACAGTAACCGGTTGTATTCGACGTTATTTGAGAGAAGGGAATGACCACAGGGAAACTTTCATACACACTGGAAGAGCTGACGAACCTGAAAGAAGCGCCCCGGAATGGTTCTATTCTGGATATTCACGGGCAGCAGATCCTGATTGATGCGGTATTGCGTTTTCTGCCAGGCAAACGGTTAGTAGTCAGAGCGATTGTGGACGGTGCAACTGTTCTGGCAAAGTTCTTTACAGGAAGTTCAGCGACACGACATTTGCAGCGTGAACTCGCGGGCCTTAAAAGCTTTGCCGATGCAGGAATTAATACTCCGGCTCTGATTGAAACCCGGCAGCTTCAGGATTTTGGCCTGTTAACTACCGAATTTCTTGAGGACAGCCAATCTCTTGAGCAAGTATGGCAGACGAATCTCAGTGATGATCAACGCCTGGCGTTGCTTAAGCAGGTCGTAGAAACAGTCGGCCAGTTGCATCAGTACAATATCCTTCATAATGACCCGCATCTGGATAATTTCCTGATAGTGGATCAGACGTTGTTTTTGATTGATGGTGGTGGTGTTCACAGAGAGAGTGTACAGATTTCTCAATCAGCGGCGCTGGACAATCTGGCCTTTTTTCTTTCTGTCCTGTTCCCACGGTTTGATCATCTTTCTCTTCAGTGTCTGCCTGCTTATCAATCTATCCATCCTCTCGACGGGATAGACGAACAGTGCCTTGCCCAAGCTATTCGGAAGAGAAGAAAGTGGCGGGAGCGTTATCTGGAAAAAGTATTCAGGACCTGTACCGATTTTGTCGCAGAGTCCGGCTTTCGCAAATTTCAGGTGATAGACAGAGTAGAACTCAGTGAAGCATTAACCACATTTCTGGCGTCACCAGACAGGTTTATCAATGCTGGTCATGTTCTGAAAAGGGGCAGCACTAACACAGTATCCATCGTTACCCTGGATGATGGTAAAAAAGTGTTTGTTAAACGCTATAAAAGCACAAAAGGGTGGCTGCACCAGTTTTTCCGTGGTTTCAGAAAATCCCGTGCCCGAAATGCCTGGTATGCAGCCCATTACCTGCTGCGCCTGCTGGGAATTGATACTCCAAAGCCGTTAGCTTTACTGGAGCATAGATTTGGGCCCTTTGTAACATGCAGCTATTTGGTCACGGAGTATGTTGAGGCAGAGGATGCACTGCATTACTTCAACAGCCTGACAGAAATTACCCCGGAAGCAGAAAAAAGGGCTCAGGCTCTGATTGAAATACTGTCAACCCTTAAGGAAGGATTGGTGTTTCATGGGGATATGAAGGCGACTAATTTTATGCTTACTGATCACCGTCTTCTGGTCATTGATCTGGATCAGACGGTTATTTTAAATTCTGAAGAAAAATCAGAGAAATTGCTGAATAAAGATCGAGAAAGATTTAATAGAAACTGGCCTGTGCACTCAATTGCAGCAGGACTTTTTTGCCGCTAAATGCCCTAAAGCAGTCATTTCTATTCAAAAAGATTACTCGGCAATTCTCGCAGTAGTAACTATGATTTAACGCCTGTGTGATATCTATTTAAGATGTATAAATACCGCCCAGACATCGACGGCCTCCGTTTTATCGCCGCAGCCCTCGTACTGCTTTATCATTTTCAGTTCAGTATTATCAGCGGTGGCTACGTTGGTGTTGATGTATTTTTTGTAATAACCGGCTTTGTTATGAGTAACCTGCTAATGAAACAGCTTTCAGCAGGTACTTTCTTATTCAGCGATTTTTACAGCAAACGTATAAAGCGATTGATACCGGCTTTACTGCTGATGTCGTTTGTTGTTTTTCTGCTGATCTCGCCTATCTACATGGATGAAGAGTATTATATCTTCTCAAAGAGCTGGCTTTACTCCCTGATCGGATACAGTAATTTTTACTTTATTGACGAGTTTGCCAAATATTTTTCTGCAGACGCAGCTACTCAGCCACTTTTGCATACTTGGACCCTGGCTGTTGAATTTCAGTTTTATTTTCTTTGGCCTCCCGTTTTGGTTCTGGTTTACCGGTATTTGAATCGCTCAGCAGCACCCTGGGTTTTTCTGGCGCTTTGGTTGGCGACTTTTGGCTACTCCATTTACCGTACTGACGCTGCACCTGATTCTGCCTATTTTCTGCTGACGACCCGTTTGTTTGAGTTGTTGCTGGGAGCCGGACTGGCTCTGTTTGGCAACCGTCTGCCCCGGCTGAATGACCTGACTTCCAATGCTCTTTCTTTGGCTGGCCTGGCTCTGATTATTGGCAGTGCATTCGTATTGACCAAAGATTCATTGTTTCCTGGTTATAACGCTCTGTGGCCAGTGCTCGGTACCGGTTTGGTTATTTATGCAGGCCTTAATAACAGTAATGCTCTGGCTGGACGACTGCTTGGTTCTACACCGTTGGTTTACCTTGGGGCTTTGTCGTATTCGCTTTATCTCTGGCACTGGCCTCTGGTAGCAATACTGAATAATCAGTTGATTCCACTGGACCTGACTAACCAGTTGTTGTTGATTGCTGCAAGTCTGGTATTAAGTTGGTTCAGCTATACCTTTGTGGAATCGAAGCTTCGTTATAAAGACTGGTCTTTGAAAAAGTCTTTTCTGTTAATGATGCTGTTGCCAGCTATCGTTATCTGGGCTGTGCAGGTGACGATTCGTGTCGCTGATGATATCAGTTTTCGCATACCACAAAAGAACCGTGAACTGTATCGGGTGATCAATCAGCAGGATGCCGGAGATATTTTTGATCCCTGTTTTGATGGGGATGCAGTCAGCTTTGATCAGGGTGGGCATTGCCTGCTTGGAGCAAAGGAACCTGGCAAAAAGCCTGATGCCATGTTGCTGGGGGATTCCCATGCAACAGCCATGGCTGGTTTTGTCGAGGAACTCAGTAAGCGGCAGGGGATAACTACCTTGTTGGTTACCAAGGCCTCATCGCCGTTTATCCTGGCAGAAGACACGGTTGCTACTGGAGATGAGAGAAAAGTAAAACGTAACCAGGCTCTGCAGGATTATCTTGATCATGGCGAGCCAATGACTATTTTTCTATCCGCCTGGTGGACTGCCTATCTGGCCAGCGATCAATATCAGGGCTATTTTGAGAATATTGTCCGCTGGCTGCTCGAACGAGGGCACAGGGTAGTGGTTATTGAAGATGCATTCCGACTCCCATCCAACAGTTTTGCCTACTGTCTGCTGAAGAATCAACGGGATTGCACTGTGCCAAGGGCTGATGTGGAGAGTGAGCAGGTAAACTTCTACCGCTTTAAAGAGACTATTCAGGCCCGATATCCCCAGGTTGGCTGGATTAACCCCCGTTCTGCCATGTGCAACGAGGAGCGTTGTGATACGGTTCTGGATGGTACCCCACTCTATCGGGATGATAACCATCTTAACTATGCCGGTTCAAAAATCATTGGTCGGCGTTTTCTGGAGCAGTTTGGTAATCCTTTGTCTGCCAGCTGAAAATGCGGTCTTTTCACAGGGATGGCCAACAAGCGACTGTCCCTGTGTTCGGAGGCTGTCCGGATGATCCCATACATTCCCTGTATTGAATGCAAAGGAGTTGATTGATAATAAGGGCTGTAATCTCAAATAGAGAATTTATTCAAAGGTAACCTACCTTCGGGCTTATTCGATCGAATGAGCCTTTTTCACTGCCATTTCCCTACTATCCTGGTCAAGACCTATGTTATAGCCAGTTGGTTCCTCGGCTGACCGGCTATCTGGTGCCTGAAGCCACATCCGTACTCTCAAATATCTTATCCGCAGAAGCCGCCACAAACCCCTGGTAAAGTTGACCGCTGGCCATTGGGTAGCGCCGGGCGAACTCATAATAGCAGCCTGGGACTTTCATGGTGGTGTCATCAAAGGTCACGTCCACCGCTTTGGCCAGGGTTGAGGATTGTTCCAGCAATACGTCTGGTGATCCTTTGATCAGCCCGCCACTGGTATTCATGTCATACCCTTTATCCAGCAGCAGTTGATTGACGCTTTGAATATCAGGGTGTGAACTCAAATGGTTGATGGATACCGTAAAGTGATTGGGGCGAAAGCCATGGGCAGCCACCCAGGAGGCGTACTCACTTTCACTGGCAAGCGTTTGATACTGCTCTTCACTGACATGCCATGGGCGACCGGAATAGCAGAAGCCCTGTTGACTCACAGACTCCTCAGACACCTGAGATACCAGTGCTTTGATAATGTCCTGGCAGTGCCCGGGTAGCTCCTCAACTTTCAGCTCGCTGATAAACACCTTGGGCAGGGTGTCATCGTTATGCTGATAGTATTTGGCATACAGCTTTTTCGCCGGGAACTGATAGTCATCCACGGCCTGGTAGCCAGCATCGAGAAAGGGTTTGGCTATTTTATCCAGAGATACCTGGTCGAGATTGAAGGTGCGCAGGGCAATGTGGTCATTGACCACCGTGCCCTCATTCAGTTCAGCAAATAGCTGGTGGATAGGTTTGGCGTCCGGGGTCAGTGCCAGGTAATCCTGCCACATGGCACCCAATAACTCATGAATTGTGAGTTTCATAATCTCTCCGAAACAAAACTATTTCACATCAGAACCCGGCAGATAGATCGCTATACCGGCTTTTATTGCCGCTTTGCGCAGTATTTTATCCAGTGTTGCCAAAGGCAGGTTTTCCCGTATGGCGAGTTCCAGGTAGGCTGCATCGTAGCTGCTCAGGTGGTAACTCCTTGCCAGCGTAGCAATGCGATTAAACGCCTGATTCGTCGTCAAAGGGTCAACGTAAATTGGCAGATTTTCCAGCTGGGCGAGAAACCCTTCTGCCGTGGCAGTATTTATTTCATTCTGTTTTTCCAACCCCAGGGTTACATTGACCACTTCCAGATGCCAGAGGTTGGGAACGAGGGCGTCGGAATGTGAGAAGCTTCTGAGTACCGATTCTGCATAAGCCTGATCCTGCTTTTTGTTGGTTTCTGACAACCAGCGCATGGAAACGGAGTTATCCAGGATAAAGTCGGTCATTTCCTGCCACGCTCCCGGAGCTCTGTCAGGTCACTCTCAGAAACAAGAGGCTTTTTGGCTTTGAGCAAATTTTCGATGGCAGATTGTGCCTTTAAACGACTTTTCGCCTTGCTGGGAATCAGGTCTGCGATTGGTTTTCCCCGGTTGGTTATGGTGAAAGATTCACCGGCTTCAACACGACGCAGAATTTCTGGCAATTTTGTTTTTGCATCGTAAGAACCGATTTCTTCAAGCATACCCTGGCCTCCGCATTTTCATTTGATGTATTATAGACCAGTATTCTGGTCTATGTGTTCTCATGCCAGACCATTACCGCAAGTCTTGCTTTTGCCTTTATCGTTTTAACCAGTCAAAACAGTCACCCTGTGCACTGGCATGGGCCAGACTCAATAATAATGCCGCACTGAGCCTGGCTCTTGGTAAAAGGCTTCTGACTTTTAAATATTCTTGATCACTGTGGATCGCTCCTCCCTGAACCCCAAGCGTATCGATATTGGGAATCCCTGCTGAGGCAAGGTTGTTACCATCGCAACAACCACCTGTCGGTTTAATGTCCAGGGGAATACCCAGCTCATGCCCGATGTTTTTGACCATTGATAGCAGCTGTTTATTGGCAGGACTGAGCACTTTGGGTTTGCGGGTAAATCCGCCATGCAGTTTCAATTGAATGCCATCACGCTGATTGATGCTTTCGATGATCTCGTTCAGCTTTTCCAGGCACCATTGTTCATCATCCGGTTGTTCAAGACGGATGTTAAACTTGTGAATACAGCGATCAGGCACAATGTTGGTCGGGCCGCCACCATGAATGTAGCCGGGGTTAAAGGTGATTCCCGGTCGTTGACCATTCAGGTCGTCCATGGCGGCAACAAAATCACAGAGGGCTCGAATGGCATTGCGCCCCAGGTGATGTTCACGGCCTGCATGAGCCGCTTTGCCATGGCTGACCACGGTAAAATTACCACTGCCTTTGCGTTGTCCGGCCAGGTTGCCATCGGGAAAGCAGGGTTCGAAGATCATGCCCAGATGGACGTGTTGTGCAGCCTCTTGAATCAGGGGGGCTGAGCCGGGAGAGCCAATTTCTTCATCCGGGTTAAACAGTATTTCCCAGCCGATCTGTTCAGCCCATGGGCTTTGCTCCAGCACTTCCAGCGCCTTGAGCATTACCAGAATGCCGCCTTTTAAATCAGTCACTCCGGGGCCATTGATGGTGTCATCATCCAGCCAGCGGACCTTTTGAAAAGGGCTGTCTTTTGGAAAAACCGTATCCATGTGGCCACACAGAAAGACCTGAAGAGGTGCTTCGGGGCGTTTGCGAATCCTTAATGCATCACCTAGTGGGTGCTTAATGATTTCTCCGCTGTCGTTTATTACTTCCCATGGGTTTACAGGTATGCGTTCATAGTCTTTTGATAAACCTGAGGTCAGCTTCAGAAGTTTTTCCAGAATCTGATTGACACCGTCACGGTTGAGGCTGCCGGAATTTATTTCTGCCAGTTCAATGGTTCTGGCCAGCATTTCATCATGTTGATTATTGAGTAAATCCAGCCAGGGGAGAATTTCAGGGGGAAGCGTTTTTGCTGGCTTAACCATACGATATTCTCTTTCTGTTTTAGTCCGGGTATGCATTCCCGCGCAGAGGGTGTTACGAAAGGCCTTAAAAAGAAGGGAACCACAAAGGCACAAAGACACAAAGTTTTTTATGGGATTGCCTGAGCTGTGCTCGGCAAACGAAACTTCCTTTGTGTCTTCGTGTCTTTGTGGTTCAAGGCTTTTATATCTGAAAGACCCTCAGGCGGAAACCACGGTAGCAACCGCTCTTTCCAGCCGTGCCATACCCTCATCAATGTCTTCATCAGGAATAATAAGTGATGGTGCAAAGCGCAGGACATTGGGTCCGGCAACCAGCAGCATCAACCCTTCGTCTGCTGCAGCGGCAAGAATGTCTTTACCCTTTCCGTGATACTTCTCGACCAGCTCAGCACCAATCAGCAGGCCTTTACCCCGCACGTCGGCAAAGATGCCATATTTGCTGTTTATGGATTCAAGATGCTTCCGGAAGCGGTCATGCTTTTTACTGACGTTATTAAGCAGTTGTGGGTCATTAATGGTTTTGATCACTTCCAGGGCTACGGCACAGGCCAGTGGGTTACCGCCGTAGGTGCTGCCGTGGGTACCAAAACCAAAACTTTCCGCCACTTTGTTGGTGGTTAGCATGGCACCGATCGGGAAGCCCCCGCCAAGGGATTTGGCGCTGGTCAGAATGTCCGGTGTTACACCAAGGCCCATGTAGGCAAAGAGTTGGCCGGTTCTGCCCATACCGGACTGGACTTCATCCAAAACCAGCAGGGCATTGTGCTGGTCACAGAGCTCTCTGACCCCTTTGATAAATTCAGGGTCAGCAGGAATAACCCCGCCTTCACCCTGGATAGGCTCAGCGACCACGGCACAGGTGCGGTCAGACATCAGGGCTTTGAGTGCCTCAAGGTCGTTGTAGGTGGTGTGCAGAACACCGCCGGGAACCGGCTCAAAGCCTTCACAGTATTTCTTTTGTCCGCCTACGGTCACCGTAAAGAGTGTTCTGCCATGGAACGATTGGTAGAAGGAGACGATCTCATGCTTTTCCGGGCCAAAGTTATCGTACGCGTACTTTCTGGCCAGCTTAAACGCGGCTTCATTGGCTTCTGCACCGGAATTGCAGAAGAAGATTTTGTCCGCAAAGGTGCTGTTGATTAACTGCTGGGCCAATTCAAGAGCCGGTTCATTGGTATAAACATTACTCAGATGCCACAGTTCTTCACCTTGCTTTTTCAGGGCATCAATCAGGGCCGGGTGGCAATGTCCCAAAGCATTGACGGCGATGCCACCGGCAAAGTCCAGATACTCTTTCCCTTCCTGATCCCAGATTCGTGACCCTTTCCCACGCACAGGCACCATGGCCTGGGGCGCATAATTGGGAACCATAACCTGATTAAAGGTTGAACGATCAACGGCGTGCTCTAACATGCTATTACCTCCTGGTTATAGTGGGCCCGGGAAATTCTACCGCTTCGGTGATTCTCTGTAGTTCGAACGGCTCATTCCTGTTCGGATAGCTGCTCAAATGGCTAAAGCCCGCTTTTATAATTTATACGAGTAATTCTACACAAGCCTCAAGAGTTTGTACGGGTATATTTTCGTTCTTATACGGTTCTCCCCTGCATTTTGCTGAACAGGTAATAAAGTACTGGTACTGCTACCAGAGTCAGCAGTGTGATACCAGCAGGCCGCCAAAAATTGTCCAGCCTATGGGTGACCACATGACTGAGTCAGACAGCGACAAGAGCAGCAGTGCTGGCAAACGATCGTACTAGCCTCAGCATGACCGGATCTCTGGTTTTTTTGGACTTGTTATCGATGCATACATTTCTCGGAAGAACTTCATTCACGAGGGTGTTATGACGTTGAGAGTAAAGGAGTTGGAGCCACTCTTAGCAGAGAGTGGCATTACAGGCTCAGCGAAAGCGCTTGCTGGCAATTTCAGCCTGCTTTAATTCATGCTGAATAGCACCGAAGATCTGCTGAAACTCACTGTCATAGCGAACCAGGCTCTGGCTGAACTCGGGCATTAACTGAGCCATTGACTCACCGGTATTCTCCGGGAGTGTCTCCGGGATCAGTTTGATCGCTTGAGTTAAATGGTATTCCGTTTGACGGACAAAGGTCATCAGGCGCTCATACTCTGTTCCCATGTTTTGCAGGTCCGGTTTTACCCCTGAACGGGAAAGTGCCATTGCATCAAATACCTGCTGAAGTCGCACATCATACTCTGCCAGAGCGGCATTCACTTGCTTCAGTTGGCTAACCTGGCTTGCATCCACCGCAGCGCCAACCGGGGCGACAGGGGCTTCTTGAACACTATTACTGGCATCGATAACGGCCACTTCGGGCTGCTTGCCAAGCGCCATATCCGGGCGAAATGGGTTTGCAGCCGACAGGTTGGCCAACAGGTTTTCTACTTTATCGAAATCCATCTCCAGCATTTTGGGGAGCTCAGTCAGCTGGTTGGTATAGCTGGTTTCAACTTTATCTTCGGCAGCCGCCTGAACTGATGGGCCTATCTGCGGGTCTTTAACAGGGTCGGGTTGGAATGGGCGGTTATTGATCTGATCCGTCAGTGACGACGACATAGCACGTTCTCCTTTTTGGCCATTACCTAAAGATTAGTTGATAGTTTTTTTCTATCACTTTGTTTGTATTGTTTTATTTTTATAGTTGAGAATCGTTCTCATAGAATAAAGCCAACAACGACAAAATGATTATCAAGGCCGGAGAACACCGTGGCTAAAACAGTTTCTTTTGCAGCAGTCCACTTTTGTGTTGCGTTTTCAGTAGGCTACCTGATGACCGGGGATGTAATGATTGGTGGTGCCCTGGCGATGGTTGAGCCTGCCGTGAATACAGTGGCTTATTATTTTCACGAAAAGGTCTGGAATCGATCTGAAAAGGCCAGCCCAAAGCCTGTCGACAAGGCTTTCAACCCGCTGAAGGCACTCAATCAGCTGAAGGCACTCAATCAGCTGAAGGCACTCAATCAGCTGAAGGCACTCAATCAGCTGAAGGCTCTGAATGCATAGCAATAGCTCCCTTATTCAGACCTTCAAAAGCGACGACCCGGATGGTTTTACCTGGCTTTCGCTCAGCCAGAGAGCGGGCAATATGGCTGGCAAGCAGTTCAACCGTGGAATCGGTATCGATGATATAACAGTGAGCACTTGGCAGGCTGAGTTCGAAGTAACCCTGCCTGGCCGTGTAGCTGAATCGGTAATGATCCAGATTATTGTCAGTGAAAGTGTCCTTTAAATCCTCTTTTGTGGCTATATAGATGTCACGCCACTTTGCTGCCCACCATGCCTCCAGCGCCTGATCCCGTTGTTCATCGACAAAAACCCGAATCTGTGAGCGATGGCCATGGGCAATCCGCTGGCAATCCCCATCGTGTTTCTTCAACCCATGGCTGTAGTGATAGTAAGCCCCGCCAATTTCTTCAGGGTATAACCTGAGTTCAACCCTGGTAACATTGTCTGGCAGCTCCTGTTGTATGGCATCCTCCAGAAAGGGGGTGATTAACTCCGGAGTGATCGCTTTGGCATCAACCAGCAATACAGCCTGTGCCGGTGCTGAACAGGTAATCACCCCATGACGTGATTTGAAGCTGACAACTAACTGATCTTTGTTATGGGTAATGGAAGTTGCTTCTGCATTCAGGGGAACCAGAAGGCGGTGATCCGACAGGCTGTCCAGTAAGGCTTTAACCTGTTTCTTTACATGGCCAAAATCAAACACCATGCCCTGTTGATCAAGCTCACCACCCAGCACCACATCCACAAGCCAGGTTTCACCCACCAGTCCTCGAGTTGGACAGAGGTAACTGAAGTCCAGGGTAGTAAGCTGGTTTACGAACAGAGCCTGCATATTACTTCCAAAATGAATAGTGGTGAATGGATTTGAAAATCATCTGATTTTGGAACGAACTATTCAAATTATCCACAGGGGCAGAGTAGGCCAGGATCCCGAAAACAGCCATAAGCAATCTCATGCTCATATAAGGGCCTGATAAATTTGATGGGTATAAAGTACTGTTTACGCTTGCTACAGAACAGCCCCGCGATTATCTTCTCCTACCGGAAAGGTCAATACGTATCAAAAGGAGTCAGGCTTGAGCCCTGTTATAACCCCGGAAGAACTGGTGTTTGATGCTGAACATATCTGGCACCCCTACAGTAAGACCATTAATCGGGTGGATATGTTCCCGGTGGTTGGGGCCGAAGGTGTCTATTTGCACCTGAATGATGGTCGCCGGGTTATTGATGGCATGTCTTCCTGGTGGTGCATGGTGCATGGCTATAACCATCCTGAAATGAATGCGGCACTAAAGCATCAGATTGATGATTTCTCCCATGTTATGTTTGGTGGCCTGACCCATAAACCGGCGATTGATCTGGCGAAAAAGCTGGTGGCCATGACACCGGAACCGATGCAAACGGTGTTTTTTGCCGACTCCGGCTCTGTGGCTGTTGAGGTCGCTATCAAAATGGCCATGCAATACTGGATTGCCCGGGAACGACCTGAAAAAAATAAGATGCTGACCGTCAGGGGTGGGTATTACGGCGATACAACCGGTGGCATGTCTATTTGTGACCCTGATGGCGGCATGCATCACTGGTTTACCGGAATTCTGCCTCAGCATTATTTTGTCCCCCGCCCTGAGTGTCGTTTTGCTGAAGCTTTTGAAGAGAGGCATATTGATGAATTGCGGCAGATCCTGGATCGACGGGGAAACCAGCTGGCGGGGGTGATTATTGAGCCCATTGTTCAGGGTGCCGGAGGCATGTATTTTTATTCTCCGGAATATCTGGTGCGTCTGCGCCAGCTGTGTGACGACTATGAAGTGCTGCTGATTCATGACGAAATTGCCACGGGGTTTGGTCGTACCGGCAAGCTGTTTGCCTGTGAACATGCTGGCGTTGTTCCGGATATCATGTGTGTCGGAAAGGCCCTGACCGGTGGTTACATGACGATGGCGGCAACCCTTTGTTCAGAGCAGGTCAGCCACACCATTTCTGAACACGGTCCGTTTATGCACGGCCCCACCTTTATGGCCAACCCACTGGCCTGCGCTGCCGGTAATGCCAGCCTGGAGATCTTGTCCAGAGGCGAATGGCGTGGCCAGTTGACGGCGATTGAACAAGTGCTCAGGGAAGGCTTGATGCCTTGTGATGACCTGCCTGCTGTTGCTGATGTCCGGGTGTTGGGTGGTATTGGGGTCGTGGAGTTGAAAGAACCGGTGGTGATGTCTGAAATCCAGCCGTTGTTTGTTGCCGAGGGGGTTTGGGTCCGGCCTTTTGGCAAGCTGGTTTATGTGATGCCACCCTACGTTATTTCCAGCGATGAGCTGAAAGCATTGTGTAGCGCTATTTGTCGGGTGCTTCATCGGGTTAGCCACTGAACCGGTTTGCCGCAAGAGCCGAAGCCAGCTAACTTTCATTTTCACACTATTATTTAATCGTTACTTAAAGGAGTATCCCTGATGGGCGCAGGCCTTCCTAAAACCCCGGAACAGTTCCACAAAATTCCCCATGCACGGCTGGCGATTATCGGCAGCAGTTGGCACAGCGACTGTGTCGATGCCATGATTAACCGGGCTCAAAAAGAGCTGCTGGCGCTGGATGTCAAGCCAGAGAATATCTCAATTCACAAAGTCCCGGGTTCACTGGAACTGCCGCTTGCGGCACGGATTCTGTTTGAAAAAGACCCTGAGCTGGATGCTATCCTGGCGTTTGGTGTGGTTCTGAAAGGGATCACCAGTCACGATGAAATGGTGCTTCATGGTGTATTTGAAGGTTTTATGGATGTCACAGAACGCTTCGGAAAACCAGTGATTAATGAAGTGATCGGAGTAGATAGCGTTGAGGACGCGCAAAAAAGAGCCGGTGATGATCACATGAATAAAGGCGTAGAGGCAGTCTACGCCACTTCTGAACTGTTGCACTGGATAAACCAGATGAAAGGTTAATAAAACTTATTGAGCTCAGGTCGGATCACTGCCATTGTGATTCACTTGGCTCTCTCCCTCTGCCAACTCCATAGCGGGTGACAGGTCTGCGTTCACCATGGCGGTTACACAGGAGTCTGACCACACGTTAATGGCACTCTCGAGCATATCAATCAACGCATAAAATGGCAGAATAATAACCAGCAGTTGCAGTGGCACTCCCATCGCGGCAAGAAATGCGCTGGATAACATATAACACCCCATGGGCACACCGGCATTACCAATGGCGGCAATACTGGCAATGACGATCCATGAGAGTAACTCCAGAGGAGAGAACATGACGCCATTACTTTGTGAAACAAACAGAACCGTTATCAGTATGAAAGCAGCACAAGCGTTCATATTGACAGTAATGCACAGAGGAAGGCTGAAACGGGCCACTTTGCTCTGAACCCCCATGTTTTTTTCAGCGCACTCAACCGCATAGGGCAGAGCCGCCGCCGATGATTTGGCGAAAAAGGCCACGGTTAGCGCTGGCCACATGGCTCTCATGGTTTGCCAGGGAGAAATGCCTTTGAATTTCAGCAACAGCGGCAACATAAGGGCAGCCTGTACGATATTGGCCAGCACCACGCACAGCAGGTAGAGCCCAAGGTCCTGGAGAATTTTCTGACTCTGCAGATCGTGGATAAACTGGTTAACAAATGCCCAGACCGCCAGAGGCATAAGTTTAAGGATCAGACCGGTCATCTTCATGATGGCTGCAAACATACTGTCAAAAAAGGCATGCAGAACAGCCTTGTGCCGGTTTTCCAGAACCATAATGGCAGCACTGAGCAGAAGGGCCAGAAACAACACACCCATCACATTATGAGTGTAAAAGGGCTCGATAAAACTGGCAGGAATCACGCCAAGCAGATAAGACCAATAACTGCCAGAGGGGCCTGAAGGCTCGGAGGCTCCGGCTAATGCACCAGCCTTTCCCGCCGGAGCAATGAATAAGTAAAGGACCAGGGCAACAGTAGCGGCAATCAGGGTAGTGATCACCGTGTATTTCAGAACCTGACCACCCAGGCGTTTTACCTCTGACGCTTCGCCCATTCCGGAAAGAGTGGAAACCAGGGCAAAAAAGATAATGGGGAGGCTGATCAGTTTCAGCATTCGTAAAAACAGGTCGGACACCACATCACCGGCCTGATTGAGTTCATTCAGGTCAAGCCATCCTGTGATAACTCCGAATAGTCCGGCTATGAGTAGAATCATAGTGCTATTTATAATGGGTTGTTTTTCCGTGTTTTTGTTATCTGGCTGCATAGCTTTTGGGGTCTATCTACTGGATTGAATCCTGAGAATAGACACGTTTTTTACGGGTTATTATTTTGTTTTGGTATTTACATAGTCACATAGCTTCATTCCCGGTCAGATTGACTGTTATTTGGTTGGCTTTAAAGGGGCAGTTTGACTGACTCCTTTTATTAATTTAATGAATAATTTTTCACTCAATTATTTTTGCGGTGGAATATTCTTTTGGTACTTATGACCAGTGTTTTTTTGACTACACTTCCTACCTCAAAGGCCTGTGGGGCTGAACACTAATGATTCCATAAAGTGACGCCTGCTGAATTACTGAGGAGTAGTAACGTGTTGAGACAAATCCGCTTTTCACTATCCATAGCTGAGCCAAGGCCCGGACTGACCCGAAAAGAATGGATCTATCATAAATATTCCCTGATCCCGGAAGGCTTTTCCAAAGAGGATTCAGATGATGCGGATGAGTACATTCAGGAATGGAACTTTCCCCATCCCGGGCGGAAAGCATTCCTGCGGGTTAATCCTGCTGGCCTGGTCAAGCCAGTGTGGCTCTGATGCATAAGTGGCTCTGATGCAGAAAATAAGGCTTCTGGAAGCGAGGCAGAACCCATTTTGCAGATCTGACCAGTCATGAGATGGAAGAGGAACAATAATGAATGCAGTAAACCCAACCATACAAACCTGTCAGACCAACTCCGGGTATAATGACGAGTGCCCAGTTTGCCTGGATTCCACCTCAGATATGCAGGTTATCACCCAGTGTAGACATAGATTCCATAAATGGTGTCTGGATAAAACCCGAGAAGTTAACCCAAGATGCCCAATTTGCAGGTCTCCGCTACCGGATTCAATTTCACTGTTTATGACACAAATTGGACGTGATCCCAAGACTGTCGAAGTGGTGAACGCGATTTTAACCTCTCTTGCCCTGAGACTTGACAGACCCGCTCCTGACGATTCGACGCAGAACCCACCTGCCGTTACCAGCTGGTGTACGATAGTGTGACAAACATAGAAAAGCCGGGATAATAATTCTTAGGGAACCCGAAACATCAGGGAAATACCCGGCTGTTTCGGATTTGTCTCGCCGAGAATTTATTATTGTTAACAGGGAAAGACCCGACAGAAAAATAATATTAGAATCTTGGCCGAACATAGCAAACTACTGTGAAGGTCAAATGACAAACCAACCAGCCTTTATCCGGCAGACTTTCCCTGTTGGGCCTCTGCAATGTAACTGTACGATTATTGGTGATCCGCTCACCCGTAAGGCATTTGTCGTAGATCCCGGTGGCGATCCTGACATTATTATGGCAAAGCTCCGGGATCTGGATTTACAGGTTGTCGCGCTTATCCATACCCATGCTCATCTGGATCATTTCTTGGCCAGTGGCGATATCAAAAAGCAGACCGGTGCGCCCATCTATCTCCATGAGGGGGATAAGTTCCTCTGGGACAACCTTGAAATGCAATGCCGTATGTTCGGTGTTCCTTATAGCCCGGTTCCAGATCCTGATTACTGGTTAAAAGATGATGAAGAACTGCCGTGCTGTGAAGGTGTGGCCATGCACACTCCGGGGCATACGCCCGGTTCCATGTGTTTCTGGTTTGAACAGCCAAAGCTTCTGATCGCAGGGGATACGCTGTTCCGCCGGTCAATTGGGCGAACAGACTTGTGGGGCGGAGACTACAAAGCCATTGAACGATCGATCAAACAAAGACTCTATACGCTGGACGAAGAAGCCATTGTGGTCACCGGACACGGTCCTGATACCACAATAGGTGAAGAAATTCGTGAAAATAGTATTATTCGCGGCTGATTTGCTTAGGAAAACCATTATGTCATTGAAAAGATTATTTGCCGTTGCCACCCTGTTGATGGGGTCTTTGCTGGCAGGCTGTCAGACAACCAATCCCTACACCGGTGAACAACAGGCCAGCAAGTCAACCAAGTATGGCCTTGGTGGTGTTCTGGCGGGTGCTGCTATTGGTGCTATCGCCGATGGTGGTGATGGTGCCCTGAAAGGTGCCCTCATTGGTGGTGCGGCAGGTGCCGGTTATGGCCATTATCTGGATCGACAGGAAAGAGTACTGAGAGCAGAACTGGAGGGAACCGGCGTACAGGTATACCGCCAGGGTGATGAGCTGAAACTGATTATGCCATCCAATATCACTTTCGACTCCGGCAAATCCGATATCAGGTCTGCTTTTTATCCGGTGCTGGGTTCTGTGTCAAAAGTGTTCAGGGAGTACGACCGTAACATGATCGAAGTGGTTGGTTATACCGACAGTACCGGAGGGGATAAGATAAACGTACCTCTCTCCCAGGACCGGGCTGACAGTGTTGCTAACTATATTGCTTTTCAGGGCGTCAGTGGTGACCGCATTGTTGCCTATGGCCGTGGCTCTGCTGACCCTATTGGCAGTAATAAAACCGCTGAAGGTCGTGCCAAAAACCGTCGTGTAGAAATCAACCTTCTTCCCGTCCAGCCGCGATAAAAAAAGAGTCGGAGCTCCCCTGGCGATTGCACAGGGGAGGGTGCGAAAGGTAGAGCGCTTTTTTGAAAACACAAAGGACACGAAGAGCACGAAGTCTTTGAAAAGATGACTTCGGTATGGTGCTCGAATATGCTCAAGTTGTTATAAAACAATAATAAAAAAGTGCCTTTAGATAACAGAAAGTCTGTCATTTTTTGATCTAAGTCAGTTCATAAAGCAAGCAAATGTATCAAAATCCTGCGCCCAAATTCAGATGATCAGAACTTTCTTGGCAACGTTTTTATATTTTTTTTAAAAAACGGCAACTAAAGGTAAACAGGTGCAAAAAGCATTCTCCCTTCTACAAAAAATCGGGCGCTCGCTGATGCTGCCCGTGGCAATTTTGCCCGCTGCCGGTATTCTGCTGGGGGTAGGTAGTGCAAACTTTTCAATCTTTCCTGAACTCCTGAACCATATCATGGCTCAGGCGGGTGGTGCTGTTTTTGGTAATCTGCCTCTGCTGTTTGCTATCGGCGTGGTACTCAGCCTGACAGATAACGATGGTGTTTCTTCTCTGGCAGCGATTGTAGGCTATGTGGTTCTGCTCGCTACCATGGGGGTTATGGCCAACACCCTGGGTATCGAAACCAAATCCATCATGGGTATCGCTTCTATTGATACCGGTGTGTTTGGTGGCATCCTGATGGGTATTCTGGCATCAATCATGTTCAACCGCTTCTATAAAATCCAGCTGCCTGAGTACCTGGGCTTTTTTGCGGGCAAGCGCTTTGTGCCGATTATCACCGCTTTTGCTGCCATCGTGATGGGTGTGGCGCTGAGCTTTATCTGGCCACCAATCGGTAATGCCATTGATGCTTTTGGTAATTACGCAGTTGAAGGTAATCCTGTGACCATGGGCTTTGTCTATGGCTTTATCGAGCGTCTGATGATTCCATTTGGTCTGCACCATATCTGGAACGTACCTTTCCAGTCTCAGATGGGTGAGTTTGTCACTGCTTCTGGCGTTGTGGTGAATGGTGACATTCCACGTTTCTTTGCCGGTGACCCGACTGCAGGCTTCCTGGCGGGTGGCTTCCTGTTCAAAATGTTTGGTCTGCCAGCGGCGGCGATTGCCATGTGGCGCAGTGCGAAAACCGAAAACCAGAAAGTGGTGGGCGGTATTATGCTGTCTGCGGCCCTGACCTCTTTCCTGACCGGTATTACTGAGCCTATCGAGTTCTCCTTCCTGTTTGTTGCGCCAATCCTGTACGGAATTCACGCACTGCTGGCGGGTATCGCGTTTGTGATCACCAACTTCTTCGAAATCAGAATGGGCGGCTCGTTCTCCCACGGTCTGATTGACTATGCCCTGTCATTCAGCATTGGTACCAAACCAGCCATGATTCTGGTGTGGGGCCTGGCTTACGCGGCGCTGTATTACACCGTCTTCACGCTTGCCATCAAGATGTTCAACCTGCGCACACCGGGTCGTGAACAGGAAGCAGAAGCCGCGAATACTGCAGAAGTTGGCAGTGAGCTGGCCAGAAAACTGTTCATCGCTTTTGGTGGTCAGCGCAATATCAAGAGCATTGATGCCTGTATCACCCGTCTGCGCGTCACTGTAGATAAGCCAGAGAGTGTGGATGTTGAAGCCATCAAGGTTCTGGGTGCCACAGCTGTGTTGGTGGTAGGCCAGAATATGCAGGCCATCTTTGGTCCACGTTCTGATCAGATCAAGACCGAGATGAAGGAGCTGATGAAAAGTGGTCAGGCTCCGGAAACCGGCGAACTGGCCCTGGCCTGATAGTTAAGCTCGATAAAAGAGCAGTAAATGATTGTCTTTGCAGCCGTGCCCACGTTTATTGTGGGCACGGTTTTTTTTATTGGCAAGAGGGATAAATTACCGGTTTGTGGTGTCTAATGGTCGGTTAAGAACAAAATTTATGACCTAGAAGTTAAGAGGAGCGATTTCCATGGAGGCAAGAGCCGCAAGTTATGACCTTTGGCCTGCACAGGGCAGGTCTCGTGAGGAGTTAGTTCAAGGGCGTTCTGAGCAAAGAGGCTCAGGTTTTATGCGGCGTATAAAAAGGATTTTCTGTCCGTGCTGTGTGCGTCAGCCAGAAATATATGACCTGGTGGTTCCCGGCCGGGCACCGCTTCGTATAGATCTTCGTAATGAGCCTCAGCTACGTAACCGGCATATAGCTCAACTTGTCTCAGAGTGCATGCCCGAAAACGCTATGGATAATGACCGCCAGCAGATGACCGATGCAGTTATTGAGGGCTTGATGGCGAACATGATCTGGGAAAGGGCCGGTGTCGGCCAACAGGCTTCTGTGGAGGAGAGTAAGCCGGAGTTTGTACGGATTCTTGAATTAAATGTTGTTCCGTTCAATGAGATACCCGAACTACCGGCTGAGATATCCCGGGAAGGGATATCTGAAGAGTGTTGTATTCATTTGCGAAAGTTAAATGATCTTGTTCTCTGTAATAAGCAGACATACAGTTATCAATTCTTAGCAAACTATTACATTAGCAATATTGGCGAGGATCCCGTAGGGAATCCCATAAATTGGCAAGAGGTTTACCGTTTATAAGGTTGGGTAATTTCAGCAGAGGATGATTGGTGAAAAACTATTCTCGGTCAGCCTCCTGGGGACTGACGATCCAATTGCCGATATTGCAGGGCTTCTCCCAGGTGCGGGCTTAGCACCGAGGCACTGCCAGCAAGGTCGGCTATGGTTCTGGCCACTCGTAAAATCCGATGCAGCCCTCGGGTTGATATTTGCAGTTGCGCGGATGCCCTGGTAATCAGCTCTTTCTCCTTTTCACCCAGTGCACAGACTTCAAACAGCTCCGTGGACGACAGTTGGCAGTTGATTTTTCCCTGTCTGGCCTGCTGTTTTTTCCGGGCGTTGATCACCAGCTCTCTCAGCTGTTCTGAACTGGTTTCATCGTTGTTCTGAACAGCAGGCTCCATCATGGTTTGGATAGTCTGGGATGGCACCTCAATCTGAAGGTCAATACGATCCAGTAATGGCCCGGATAATTTGTTTCGGTAGCGTCTGATCTGGTCCGGTGAACACCGGCAGGTTCGCTGACTGTCACCCAGGTAACCACAGGGGCATGGGTTCATGGCACCGACCAGCTGGAATCGGGCCGGAAAACGCTCCTGACCTTTGGCTCTGGTGATGACTACCTCACCGTTTTCCAGGGGCTCTCTGAGTATTTCCAGGGCTGCGCGGGTAAACTCAGGCATTTCATCCAGAAACAGAACACCATGATGGGCAAAAGAGATCTCCCCCGGTTGCGGTATGCTGCCACCGCCCACCAGGGAAACCGATGAAGAGGAGTGGTGCGGTGTGCGAAAAGGGCGCTGCCAGAGGGTGTCCATGGAGCTGGATGTCAGTGAATGTATCGCGGCCACATCAAGGGCTTCGCTCTCTGTCAGCGGTGGCAGCAATCCGGGCAGACGACTGGCCAGCATGGTTTTCCCGGTACCGGGTGGACCAAAGAGGAGCAGGTGGTGCGAGCCGGTAGCCGCAATCAGTAACGCTCTTTTGGCTTGCTCCTGCCCTCGTACATCTGCCAGGTCTGGATAGTTTGTTTTAAAACTGTTTTGGTCGGGTTTTGCCGGTTCAATTGGTGTCTTGTCAAGCAGGAAAGCGCAAACCTCGGGGAGACTGCGGGTGCCAATAATCGTGACACTGCTGACCATGGCGGCAACAGATGCATTCTGCTCAGGAAGAATCAATGCCCTGTTGATGTCTTTGCAGGCTAATGAAGCAGGAAGCACCGCTCGGACAGGGCGAAGGTGGCCAGAAAGCGCCAGCTCACCAAGAAACTCTCTATCCTCAAGAGCCTCACCCGGCAGTTGTCCGGAAGCCACCAGAATGCCCAGGGCAATGGGCAGATCAAATCTTCCGCCCTCTTTTGGAAGGTCGGCCGGGGCTAAATTCACCGTGATGCGACCGTCAGGGAATTCAAAGCCACTATTAATAAGTGCACTGCGTACCCGGTCTTTACTCTCGCGAACTGCCGCTTCCGGCAGGCCGACAATATTCAAACCGGGCAGGCCCTGAGAAAGATGGACTTCTACCGAAACCGCAGGTGCACGGATGCCCTGATTTGCCCGAGTGTAAACCTGCGCCAGTGTTGAAGGCATTGTTATTATTGACCGATTAAACAACGTTAATGGATCAAAGATAGCAGCTTATGAAAGAGTTACTGTGTAATTTGCGTCATTCGAACGTTCAACAATGATAATCAGGAACTTCTTTGCATCGTAATAGTCAGATCGAATTAAAGTTCACATTTAAAGCATCCAGGTAGATAAAAAATAATTCTTTTGAAAGCGTCGAATTATGAATACCGTTGACCGCTGCATTAATGCTTCACCAGCTAAGAAACAAAAAAAAGATACGCAAACAGCTGTGTGCAATCCCTCTGATGATAGAGGCAATCATCGGTTCATCACGTCTTCTGCCTTTACCAATGTCGCTTCAGCCGAAATTGGAGCGGGAGTAATACAGAAGGCATTTTCATCCACTGCGGGGTTACTGAAATCAACAGAGGCAAAACAACCCGGGCTACCTCGCTCTGTTGCTATTCAACCTTCTGCTGACCCTTTTATTGATGGTCCTTCCCGTCCTGTATCTGACCATCAACGTCAGTTGCTTGCCTGTTATTTACAGTTTCCAGATGAAATAACCAGTAAAGAAGAGTTTAACCAAAGGATGAAATTTTCCAGTTGGCTGAATAGAGCCTGGGTGCTTCAACATACCCGGGTAGAGGTTCTGAAGAGTGTGCTGACGGCTGACCTGGTCAACGACTATGAATTGTATCTCCAGGATTTGCCTCCGGCTGCAATCACTGAAGCCCTTGCCCGGGAGTGTCTGAAAAAAAAAATCGGGCTGGAGTGGTTTTATCAAAATCTCCCGGCCCGGTTGAAAACCCGTTCGTTTAATAAATTTTGCCTTCGGATCGGTGCTCTTCCAGTCAATATTGCCTCTGATTATGTCCGGTCAGTTCAGTTTCCTGATCTGGTGGCGACTTGTCCGGATACCCTGAAATATGTAACCCCCGAGCATCAAAATTATCCCCTGTGCCTGGAGGCGATCAAAAAAAATCCCAAATTAATTGAGTTTGTGAATCCTTGTGCGACGTTTTACCCCGAATTATGTTCAATGGCAGTACAGAAATTAAACTTTCTCTGCGACTCTATTTCAGAATCGGTAGCAGATCAGCTGATTGATCAATTGGGAATTACTGATTTGGAGGATATTCCGCAGTCTTTACGTACGTATCAGCGCTGCGTTAAGGCTATCAGGCAAACTGACCTGTTGAATCAGTTTGATTTTATCCCTCGCCAGATATTCCTGGAGCACCCGGAGCTGGCCAATGAGGTTTTTCACCAGCAATGGAGTTCTTCGCTACTGCAGCAATTGCCTGATTCTGCAAAAACAGAAGATTTTTGCCAACGATACCTGGATAAATGGCCTGACTCCATTTCCGGATGCCCCCCATCCCTGATGCGTGCTCATCCTGAATGGGTCGAGCGGGCAATAAGGGCAGGTGCAACTGATTGCTCTTTTCCTGAGTCGTTTAGAACGGTGGACTTCTATCGGTGCGTACTGAGAATCTCCCCCTCTAACTGCTCTGTGCCAGAAAAAAAATTTCAGGATCATCCCGATCTTCTGTTCCTGGCGGCCAGCAGTGGCTTATACTCCCTGAAAAAAATTCCAGCTCCGTTAAGAACCATGGATGTCTGTTGTTTGGCCCTTGAGGCTACCGAGCCAAATTCAAAAATCATCAAGCATGTGCCTGAATCCCTTCGCCACCAGCTACCTTATGATTTATTGCTGGCCGTTGCCCCTCAATATCTCCCACAGGACATTCGCCAGGCAATGGTAGCCAGGGGGGATACCTGTATGCCATTGTCCTGCCGACAACGGGGCAAGCCGATAATGCATCGATACATTTTGCTGGAACCGCTGGAGCCGCGACCTTTTGATGAACTCAAGTTTTCCAGCAGTATATTTTTGCAGAAAGCCTTATTAAGCAGTGCTCCGTTTACCCTGCGCAACCTTGCCATGGGGCATGCGCTACAGAAAACCATTGAACAGCACTGTTGCCAGCAGAAACAGAGACTGCACCAGGCGCAGTTGCCAGTAATAACGAAGCCGTTATCCGCGAATTGTACTGTTTATGGGGGACGGGCGTTAATGATGAACACCCGTACGAAGATATCCCGCATGAAATTTCTGCGCTGCGGGGAGCCATTGAAAGATTTTTTCCGGGAAGAGGCAGTCCACAGTTTTGTCTGGAACCACCGTCGGCTTGGGGGATCGCTGAAAAGTGAAGTACCGAGGCCTGTCGGGTTGAAGCTGGTACCGGTTGAACTGATGCCTGAAGACATTTTTGCCGACTTTCGTTCAAGGCTGGAAACGGTGGCGTTGGGCAGCCGGTGTTGTTATCTGATGTATCAATTCACTACACGCAATCAGGATTACAGCACACTGGCTCATCAGAAAGACCCTGACGGTAACAGCACCCGCGCAGAGCAGGGCTTGATTAACGCCAGTTATGACTTGGGGGTGTGGAGCAGCCTGGGCGCTGTGCACACTTCCACGATCCGGGCGTACCATTCGTTTAAAGATAAGCGCCGAGAGCTGTTTCTCTGTTTTATGTTTAACCATGCCCGGGCATTTCCTGGAGCATTAACTGCCTGGGACAGCAAGGCTACTGATGAATCAGATTGGGGTTACTCCGGTTTAAGGGATATTGGCGATATGGAATTTTACCCCGGAATCACCAGCTATTTTGATGCCGCAGATACTACTGCTTTTATGCCACCGGGCTTTGATCAGCGTGCAGCATTCATGAACGCTTTTTGTGAAAATATGGTGGCAGCGGTGCTTCATTACGCCAGAATGCACCGGGATGACTCAGATTACCATTATAAGGATGCCAAAGGCCGGGCAAAACTCGGTGCTTTTATTGATCAGGCCATCGGGGCCTTTTTATCCGGTCTGGTTGGCAGGTCGGTGAAAACCGCAGAGTATTTTGAATCGCCGGAAATCTTTCAGCAATGGCTGGAAAAAACCACAGCGGAAACCACATTATGGACTGCCCGGCAGAATCTGAATTCTGATTGTTTTGCCCGCAGTATTAATGAAAACAGGTGTTATCCACGGGAAGTCTATCCGGATCAGAAAATTGATTATCGCCGACACCAATATCCAGAGGATTTCACCAGTAATGGCTGGGATAACTTAGGGAATAATCATGGTCAGTTTGGGTTGACATTGCTGATTCGGGGCCTTTATCAGGTTGCTGCGGTGCTGGCTGTTGAGCTCGGTGGTGGCCATTGAAGCGGTTTATGGCCTTGTTGAGCTGAGCATTATCGGGCATGATCTGCCAGAAGGAAACAACCAAACCGGTGACCTGAAAACTGGAGACCTGAATGGTGCGGCTGCACGGGCTGAAGCAAAATTTCCAAATACTGTTTTCTGTTTGCAAACGGCTCCTTTCCAGCCAACTCCCGTTTGCCGTCAACCCGAACAGAATCAGGCTGTCCGAATCCGTTTTAGGAACCACAGCCAGCAGGTAGCCTTCTTGATTGAAACCTACTTTTGTGACGGAAAATTCGATGCGTTGCCTGACCCACTCACCGGCGGGTTCAGCGCAAAGTTCACCAACAGGTTTACGCTGATAGATATCCGTATGGCCCGCAGGATCGTTAAACACAATGGTTTCACCGTTGGGACTGATTTTTGTCACGGACTCAGCCGGGAATGTCTCTGCCTGGCCCCATATTCCGGACGCCGCCTTGCGCCAGATTGTTACGATCGCCCACTCCCATTGTCTGATGAATTCACAGGGGTCCGCAGAAAAATGAATCGTACCACCGCCGTATTCGTCCTTCTCCTGAACAGCGGGCAGCCATTGGTCGTCAGTATTTAATTCCCAGATATCCAAACTATATTCAGAGTTGAAGATCAGAAGCTGACCATCGGGGCTGAAATTGGGTTTAAGATAGTACCAATCAAATCGGTGCTTGCAGGTTTTAATAATTCTCTTTTTTTCACGCCACTGCCCTTCCGGATCAAGGGCCACAATGATGGCAAAGAAATAATCTCGCTCAATATCATCTTCATCAACATGATCATCGTCAAAATATATGACAAAATGGCGGTTGTCCGGGCTGAATAACACTTTCAGAGGAAACTCACACAGGATCATTTCCTCCGCGTTGGATGTGAGTTTCAGGTCTTCAGCACGATCTTCAACCGTAATATTGCCCGTTTGTGACCAGGATTCATCGTCTGCCTGGCTCATTATCGTAAAGTATGCTTCATCATAAAGCACAAGATGTTTGCTGTCGGCACTGAACAGCAAATTACGATTATGAGGTGTATCAATGTTGCCTCTATTGACCCACTGGCCATCAGCACCATGACCGAGAATAGCACCCGTGTACCACGAGTTAAAACAGACCACTGACCTGGCATCAGGTGACAGGTATATCTTACTCATATGCTTGTCATTATGTTGAGGAAAAACGTCACCCGTTGTCAGTTGCTGTTGCTCAACCCACTCACCATTCCTGCATTCATAAACAGACAGTAAATGCTCTTCGCCGCTCCAGTAAGGGTAGCGATAAAGTTCCGACCACGTACCGGTTACCGATTGCGGGACAAATAAAATATGGTCGGCATGCTGATGACCAAACCAGGCAAAATTATCGTGTTTGATTTCAGCTTTCCTGACCAAGTGACCATGCTCCAGAGCCAGAATATCACTGTAATTATCCGCCTTCCTCTTGATGAGGGTGGGAATATGATTACCCAATAGTTTATACGAATAGGGTTTAAAATTTATGCTGCCACTGGGTATAAGGTTCAGTGCAGTCCCCTCAAGAATCTGCTGGCGCAAATGGTTGGCATAAAATGAGTAAAAAGCCGGGCCCAGTTGCGCAGGGAAGTGTCGAACAGAAAATATGGACAACGTCCTGAGGTACTCAAGGAGTTGCTGACTGGACTGAATGATTGCCCGGTACGAAGACTGCCTTTGCCTGGTCAGGGAGAGGAAGTAATGGACCTCCGCCAGGCCGCATGACCGCAGACGATCGCCCGTTGTCGGCGATGCTTGCCCAAAATTATTGATATCGCTGATTGATAAATAGCTGGCGATTTTGGCGAGCACTTCCTGGGGGACGCGAACCCACCGGTGATCAAAGCGAGCCATATCACGGACGACTTCAGGCTTGATTTCATTGCCCGCTGTATCGACATCGGTACTGGTCTTTAACCCTGCTGCAGGTAGCATAATGTTAACCCCCCAAGGTGACTCAGGCTGTTCAGGAAAAATAGCAACAATCGCAACATCCCGGGATTAAATATCGACAGAGCCACTACGGAGAAGCTGCATTTGTGGGTATCAACTTCTGCCCGGAATCTTGAGTAATTAATGATCAGCGCTTTGCTGGTTATCGTTGCTGCTGTCTTCCGGCACTTCTTGTTCTGCTTTAAATGCTTCCATCTCTTTTTCCAGCGCTTCAAGGCGCTCACGGGTGTGCTTCAGAACAGCAACCTGGGTATCAAACTCATCACGGGTGACCAGCTCCAGTTTTGACAGGGCACTGCCCACCAGTGCCTTGATATTTTTTTCGATATCTTCCCGGGTCTGGCTTTTGTCACCGTTAAAGAGTTCACCGGCTTTGGCGGCGATAGTATTAATTAGGGCGGCTTTATCGATCATGGTTATCGCTTGGCTGATGGTCAGAAAAGAGAAGGATACCGCAATAACAGCAAGGTAACGATCCGGAACTTATTATTGCTCAAATAAAGCCGTAATCTTTCCGGGTTTGATCACAATAAAGTCATTATCGTCAACGCCATGCTGCTGTTTGGCGAGCTGCAAATCTTCCGGTGGTTGCAACATTGGCTCATTGGTTAGCATAAAGCTGCCCCAGTGCATTGCCAGCGACAGGCGTGAGCCAACATCGTTGTGGATATGCACGGCTTCTTCCGGATTGACATGGATCTCTTTCATAAACCAGCGTGGCTCGTAGGCACCAATCGGCACCATGGCCATATCCATGTAGCCGAAGTGCTCCCCAATGGCTTTAAAATCTGAACTGTAGCCAGTATCCCCGGCAAAATAAAAGCGTTTACCCGGTTCAGCTGCTTCCGCCGCCGCTTCAAATACCCAGCCACACCAGAGCGTTCGATCCGGAAATATTGAACGGCCACTGAAGTGCTGACAAGGCACTGCCGTGTATGTCCAGCCGCGATGGGTATGGGATTCCCACCAGTCCAGTTCGACCCAGTTAGCTATACCATGTTTGCTGAACCATTGGCCTAAACCCAGGGGCAGCATAAACAGGGGGGGATTGTCTTTTTGCTTTTTCTGAATGGCCAATACTGAGTTTCGATCGAGATGGTCGTAGTGGTCGTGAGAAATCACCACCACATCCACATGGGGCAGGGCAGCAATATCGATCGCCGGTGGCGAGTAACGCCTGGGGCCAGCCCACTGTACAGGAGACGCTCGTTCAGAAAAGTGTGGGTCGGTAATGATATTCATACCCTGGTGGCGAATTAAAAAGGTCGCATGACCAATCCAGCTGGTCAGGGATTTATCGGAATTCGCAAAGACTGAATAATCATCCTCAACCACCGGAATAGAAACCTTCTCTGGCAGGGCCTCAGTGATTTTCCATTTCAAGATGTTCCATAACGAGCGATGATGCATTTGCATAGCATCGTTATTGCGAAAGCCGCCATTCGGCAGATGATGTTTTTTTGAGCGATTCACCGCAGCTACCCATGTTATTTTGTTAATCAATTTAGCGCGGAGCAACACCCCGGACAAATTTAGGTATCACCGCACGGCCATAACTTTGTTTGCTGACAATGTTTAAATCGTCATCAAACACAAAATAGTCCATGCCTTCCCAATGAAACGATTGGCCAAACCGAAGTTTGATCAATGTGGCAATCAATTTTTTGGTAAACGACATGCCTTTTACTGGTAGCATATCGTGCTGGCAATACCAGGCAAAACTGGCGGTTTTCTTTTGCTCATCAATCAGCATGCTTTTTTCAATAAAAGTCAGTTTGCCGTACACGCCGCTGAAGGCAAAGTGAATGGCTTTACGCACCTGCTGTTTGCCACGGGCAGTATGGCCATTCATCTCCCGAAATTCACACTCATCGGCAAAATAGCTCATGACCTCATCCAGACGCTGATTGGAAAACGCATCATTAAAGGTGTGCAGTACATTGCGTATATCATTTGCCATCGGTATTTTTCCCAGCCTTATTATTTGCCAGTAGGATTTATCACATGCCGCCGGTTTGGTAAAGGCACTTTGCCGTCCGGCGCTGATTGGGCGTATCCCCGGGTAAGATACGCTCAGACTCATCTACTCAACTCGAAAAAATAACCAAAAAACCGGGGGTGAATACTGTGAAAAATGTGATTATCACTGACGATAGTAGTGATTTTTCTTATATGTGAGCAATCAATACAGATACTAAACGACAAGTGACAAACACTACTGATAAAATGGCCAAGCCTTTTCAGTGGACTGGCCTAGGAGGCTGTCCGAGAATAGCGCCCGTAGCGAGGATGGCAGAAAATTGAGGATAAAAATTCCGTTTTGTGAGGTGAATAGCGGGGCTATTTGCCGAACAAAACGGAATTTTTAGACCAATTTGCTGCCACCGCAGTAGGGCAGTCTATTCTCGGACAGCCTCCTAGGTCCGACTATTACCAGACTCTGTTTGTATAAACTCTTCTGCACCAAGTCTGGCTGGCAGGATTTATTGGTCTGTGCGCTGTTCTGGTGCGTAATTTTTGGGTAAGAGTAAGTTTTTAGTGCGTCAAATGCGTGCGTACCCTGTTTCGGTACTTGTTTGAGTCCATGAAACCTTCAATCATGCCCATTTATGGTGATAGCTGAAAACTGGCACAGAGCCTGCTTGGACAGGAGTAACCATTCAACCAGTGCCGGGCAGGATGCCTGAAATCAAGACTGGCAGGGTTGGTTTTTCCTTTTACAGGCCCGGGAAATAAAACAGACGGTTGTAACACAAAGGGAAAAGCGTAGACTTTGGAAGCTGTCGCATCCAGGTCACCCCTTCCGGATGAATATTAAGTAGAGCCAGGAGAATAATGCATGAAGTTAGTATCAGCCATTATCAAGCCATTCAAGCTTGATGACGTGCGGGAAGCGCTTTCTGATATCGGCGTTCAGGGTATTACTGTGACGGAGGTCAAGGGCTTTGGTCGCCAGAAAGGCCATACCGAACTGTATCGCGGTGCCGAGTATGTTGTGGACTTTCTGCCAAAGGTAAAGATTGAAGTGGCTATCTCGGATGACCTGCTGGATCAGGTGATTGAAGCAGTTTCCAATGCCGCCAATACCGGCAAAATCGGTGACGGAAAAATATTCGTGACCTCTCTGGAGCAGGCTATTCGGATCCGTACCGGGGAGACTGGCATCGACGCTATTTAAGTGTCAGTCAAAGGCATGACTCATCAGCAGCCACTGATGACATCGCCGAGCAGTATCAGTGATATACAGCCTTGAGCTAAATGCAGCCTTGAGCTAAATGCAGCCTTGAGCTAAATGCAGCCCTGAGCTAAATGCAGCCCTGAGCTGAAAAAAAGATAAAAAAGATGTGAATTTTACTGGGAGGGGTCCCGTGGAAGATATAACTCAGCTGTCGTATGCGCTCGACACTTTTTATTTCCTGATGTGTGGTGCACTGGTCATGTGGATGGCCGCTGGCTTTGCCATGCTGGAAGCCGGTCTGGTGCGCTCAAAGAACACCGTTGAAATTCTGACCAAGAATATTGCCCTGTTTGCCATTGCCTGCACCATGTACCTGCTCTGTGGTTATCAGATCATGTATCCGGGGGCTAACGAAGGCGGCATCATGCCTCTGTTCGGCACACTGCTGGGCACTGAGAACAGCATCGAGTCGGTGCTTGGTGGTGGTGAAGATGCACCTTACTACTCTCTGCGTTCTGACTTCTTCTTCCAGGTGGTCTTCGTAGCTACTGCCATGTCCATTGTTTCCGGTGCCGTTGCTGAGCGTATGAAACTGTGGGCCTTCCTGCTGTTTGCGGTCTTTATGACGGGCTTCATCTATCCGGTACAGGGCTTCTGGAAATGGGGCGGTGGCTTCCTGAATGAAGCTGGCTTCCAGGATTTTGCCGGTTCCGGAGTAGTTCACATGGCGGGTGCTTCTGCTGCTTTGGCTGGTGTGCTGCTGCTGGGTGCCCGGAAAGGCAAGTACGCGTCCAACGGTGCTGTTAATGCCATGCCTGGTGCTAACCTGCCACTGGCTACTCTGGGTACCTTTATCCTCTGGTTGGGTTGGTTCGGTTTCAACGGCGGCTCTCAGTTGAAGATTGCCGATGTGGAAAATGCTAACGCTGTTGCCCAGATTTTTGTCAACACCAATGCAGGTGCCGCCGGTGGTGTTATTGCTGCACTGATCGTTGCCAGACTGTTGTTTGGTAAGGCTGATCTGACTATGGCTCTGAACGGTGCCCTGGCTGGACTGGTTGCCATTACCGCAGAACCGCTGACGCCAACTGCCCTGGGTGCAACGCTGATCGGTGCTGTTGGTGGTGCCCTGGTTGTCTTCTCTATCCTGGCGCTGGACAAACTGCGTATTGATGATCCGGTGGGTGCCATCTCTGTTCACGGTGTTGTGGGTATCTGGGGTCTGCTGGCGGTACCTCTGACCAACAGCGACGCTACCCTGGGTGCTCAGCTGTTGGGTATTGGCAGTATCTTCGCCTGGGTGTTTGGTGCTTCCCTGGTAGTCTGGGGTGTGATCAAGGTAATCATGGGTCTGCGTATCTCCGAAGAAGAAGAGTACGAAGGCGCTGACCTTACTGAGTGTGGTATGGAAGCGTATCCGGAGTTCACCAGCAAGTCTTGAGACATGTAAGAACTGATATCAAACAACTACGTTGACAAATGTGTCGGTTGATGAATAAGTTGTAAATCAACCGCATGAAAATAAAAACAGCATAAAGTGAAAAGTTTTTTTCACCATAACTTGTAAACTAACGACTCTGCTCTAACCTGATATCAGGTTGCCAGAGTCGTTCAGTTATGAAACCACGCAAGCTTGGAAAGTCTACCAAAAAACACATCTATGGCTTCAATAGCATAAAGTCGGAAAAGCACTTCAGAGTTGAGTCGGGCAACGAGGTTGGTGCTTGTTACCACCTCGAATATCCAAGTTCTGTCGCTGCCTTTGAAGCCTAACCCCTTGGATATCAATATCAGGAATATCGTCGCAAAGCCAAGTGCACGCCTGATTTCAAACTTACATTGAAGACCTGATACCTGATATCGCAGTTGAGCTTCAGGACCCAAAGCACCCAAGCTGGTTAACAATATGGCGCTGGCACAAACAGTACGTTCAGGCAAACTATTCAATCTTAGGCTTGTATCCTGCTAACCGTAAAAAAGGAAATAGAAAAAGTCGCCTGAAAAAAGAAGTCGATGAATGTATACAAAAAGCCATTACCTATTATCAAAATGAGTTCCCTCCTGACGCAAAGGATGCATACGATCATCTGGAAGAGTGCATCGTTGAAGCCAATAGCATTCGTCACGAAGATGATAAGCTGGTTATACTCAGCTACAGAAGTTTTCTTTTCATTTCGTGACCCTGATTTTATTGTTCTGATTAAATTGAGAAAGAATATTCTTGAAGATAAATAGTATATATATGATTCGTTCGAGTTTTTATCGTTATTATCAGCTCTTTATGTTGTTGGTCTTTACTTTTGTTTCTGTGCTCTTACCGGTTATCAATTGCCGCGCCGATGGATGTCTGAATCATGAAGGCTCAGGAGCAGAGACTGAATGTAACCCACCAACCGATTTATCGGAGTCGAAAAGCAAGGCAGAATCGACACGTACGTATTCTTTTGTGGGCATTGAACATAAAGGATTCTTTATAAAAGGCTCCGTCCCCAGAGAGAGGGCCATTGAGCTGGCAGGTGAAGGGGTTCAATTCGTGCCAGCAAAGTCACCGGAACGTGTACGTTGCGCCTTGCTGGTAGTGAACATTGAGATGGATGCTGCCTTTAAAATTCCATTGTATTACTTAATGGGATGGAATTATCCCGAAGCTATCTGGATGCTGGAAATTCGCAAGGGCTCCTACCTGGCCATCAAGGCCCATACTGATTCATGGATAATGAAATATGTTCTCGCATATTCCGACCAATATAATACCTCTTACGGTTCAATGACACTGGACAAAGAGGGCAGTAAGGTGACTGTTTCTGTCCGCTCAGAAGAGAATCTTGTATTTTCAGCCACCCTCAGCGAAGCGAAGCGGAACAACGATGTATCGCTAATAGAGAACTTATGGACAAAAAACGAAAATGGTGACTACTACAGGATCCCCTGGGGAACTGCCAAACCTGCTGAAGCATATAGCATGACATCCCTGGTGTTAGACAGCCTTGGGAAGAGAATATTTGGAGACGTCATCTGGGATGATAATGCGACCTATTACCTGAAACGTAAACATGAATGCTCCATGGCCATTCCCGATAAAGGCTCTTTTCGAATTCCGAACTGCTGGAATATCCTTTACTGATAAAATTAGTCATCACCAGTATAGAGCATGAATATAGGCCGAATTTCAGATCTCATCAGTAATGAAACCTGCTTTGAAATGATCCGTGAGAACCGCTGGCCGGATGGCACTGTTCGTTGCCTACACTGTGACTCCGAGAATATCAAAATTTACCTTTGCGCTCCTTGCTCAAGCGCAGCTAAGTTGCCCTATACGCGGGTTGTCAGATGCTCTAAGCCATGATCTATCAAACTGGCATAAACCAAAGCTTAACTGGCTTGTTGCAGGCGTTTTTTGCCTGTCAGGCCATGCTCTTTCATGCAGGCCTTCCAGGCTTCATAACTCAGAAAAGTCACTCCAACGTATGGCTGGAGTATACGCAGCCATTTTTGGGGATATTTGAGTGCCCTCAAGTAGTCCAGGGCATTCCCTGTCATCGTGTACGCCCGAAAAGGGTGCAGAAGGCTTAGAAAATTCTCCCGGCTTTTGCTACCCGTGGTGGCATACCGGGCAAACGACTCATTACAGATGATGGTACAGTAACCATTTTGCCCTTGATGCCTTGCCCCTGTATCGTCTGTCTGAATGTAGCTTGAGCAACGAAGGCCTGTGACCAGAATCTCATCCTTCTCACTTTGAAACTGCTCATTCCCTTTAGTGATCAGGTTGCTCAGTTCCCCCGGCGAGATGGAGAGGCCAATATCCCAGAGCCATTCCAGCAGCTGCGGTTGGGTAACACCACAACCGAAATACTGGTGAAAAATGTGGGCTTGCAATGTCGGGCCGTAATGGTGCCCGTGCAAATTCGCCGTAGGCCTGGCAGTGACTGTTTTCCCGTCCGGTGTTATCCATTGATCAAGCAAATATTCGACACTGGTTGCCTTGATCACCAGATCTTGTACATAGAATGGGGTAGTGCCATTCCAGACAGACCCCGGAGGAACATCACAGGCCGGGACACGTATGCTCTTTTCAGGAGGTGGCTTTGGGGGTTGATTGCGTTGATTGCGAGTACTTTCATCCGGTTTGCTGACCTTATGTTTTGGAACACCATCCGGGCCAGCTTCATCGCCTTGACCGGTTGCCGGTGGAGTACCGGGAGGGCCGTCTGAGTCATCAGGGGGCTTGGTATCAGGTTTGATGTCAGGCTTGGGAGGCAGCTTTTTAAGACGGCGGGTTTCAGCCTCAAGGACTTCGACTTTCTCCTGTAGCTGAGTGATCTGCTCTTGCTGCTGAACGCTTTGTGCCTGCAGCCTGGCAATCAACTTCTTCTGGAGAACGTTCTCTTTCTGGGACAGAGCCAATGCTTTCTGTGACAAAGCCAGCGACTCCTTGAGCAATGTGTTGTGCTGCTGGAGCTGAGCGAGATAATCCAAGACTTTTTGGCCTGGATGGTCATGCTGGGCACTGGTTACAGGAAAAGGAAAACTCATGGTGGGAAAGGATAGACCAGAGCCGTGTATTTTGCTTTATGTCAGCACTTTCTGAGAGCTTACGGCTTGACCCCGTTTTTTTTTGACCCCGGTTTTTTTGCTCTCAGAGGCTGTTTTAAAACTACTTAAGCCTTCGTAGAATTATTCGAATCATGCATATATAAACGTAGGCTTCTGAACTCCTTGCCAGCTGTTCATAGTCTTTAGATAAACGTCTGGAACCTTCAAACCAGCCAAAGGTTCTCTCCACAACCCAGCGCCTGGCTTGAATGACAAACTTTCCCCGTGGGCGTTTTGTGGTTTCAAGTTCCCTTTTGGGTTTGAAGCGATAAAACCACTCTTCAAGGTAACCCCGGTAGCCACAATCAGCCCAGACTTTCCGGATGTTTTTAAAGTATTTCTTAAGGTGAGCCAGTATGAACTGTCCTGCAAAACTATCACTCAATGCGGCAGCGTGCACCCATACCACCAGAATCAGGCCAAGAGTATCAACAGCTATGTGACGTTTTCTGCCTTTTATTTTCTTTCCGCCATCATAGCCTCGATCCCCCCTTTTACCGAGGTTTTAACGGATTGGGAGTCAATGCTTGCGGCTGTTGGTTGTGGCTCTTTGCCCGCCTGAATTCGCACCTGGTCACGAAGTGCATCATGCACCTTCTTCCATGTGCCATCATTTTTCCAAATTCGGAAATAGGTGTAGACAGTACTCCATGGTGGAAAGTCAGAAGGCAGCATTCGCCACTGACAGCCTGTTTTAGTGAGATAGAATATGGCATTCAATATCAGACGATAACTCCAGTCACGTGGTCGACCATTTTTTGGAGTATCATAGCCAGGGTCAGGGAATAGAGGCTTGAGGGTTGCCCACTCGTCATCGGTCAGGTCGGATGGATACATAATTATCCTCCTTCTTCAGCTAATCAGACACTGTAGTTATAGACGACTTTGAGTTTTTACACTGAGTTAATGGTCAGTAACTTTTACAACAGTCTCTTACTGGTATCACGACTGAAGGTGATGGCAAAAAACTGGGGGCAGGTCTTTAATCTTGAAACCAACGTCAAAAATCAAGACCTAATGAAATGGTCCGCTCCGCTCCCAAAATGGCTTCAAATGAGCCGGGATAGTTCTCATCCAAAAACACAGCCAATTGAAAATGTTAGAAATTTATGCTGAAAAATAATTATGGTTGAAAAGGTGTTTTCGCTTATCACGCTGCCAATACCGGCTTGCGACTAAATCTGGCCATACCCTCCAGGGTCTCAACCCCACAAAGGACAGCGCATAAGGCGATATTGAGGATATCAATAAAGGTACATTAAGTAGTTAGTTCTCGTCCAAAAACGCATCGGGCAATCATAATCGGACTGTACGTACGTTTTAATATTTCCTGAATTCCAGAGAGCCGGAAAAACTCTTCCCTTTTTTTCTCTAATCTGGGACGGATATTGGAGGAAAAACGCAAAAAGCAGGCAGAAAACATCCTCCCACCATGCTGGAAAGGTACTTTCATGTAGTATGGAGGTGGCTATCAGGATGGTTCCGGGTGCCTGGCCAGAATCACCAGGTTGTAACAGACCACCGATAACCAGCAATGAGAGTCAAAACCCTCAGAACCCTTGCAGTGGCAACGTGATAGCCCCGGATTTATTGCGTTCCGGCATTGTGTACAATACTCCATATATCCATAAACAAATCATTTTCGCCTTCTGAATTATCTTCATATTTTCCATACCTCTCTTCTGCTATTTTTATGGCAGGTTTGGGGTCTGCTCCATGATCTAAAAGGCATCTGGCGATTTTATAAAACTCTTTCAAATCCTCATCATTTAATAAACAGTCTGAAATACGAAACATTACTAATCTTAAAGGCGTAATCGGTTGTATAAACCCGTTTGGATCGTCCTGATCTGTGGAGTGCCTGTAACTTGGATCGGCTCCTCTGTTCAAACAGTCTTCAACTCTTTCAAAATCATGATAACTTACCGCCTCCATTAATTCTTCGTCAACGGCTCTCTTCTGACTTGCTATCCGCACAAAGCCTGGTTCCGAGGTCAGTAATACAGTGTCAGAACTGCTCGTTGCAATGTGTGTAGTCGCGGATGCTACCGGAAACCCTGAATTGAATGTTGCTAAAGAATGATCATTTGATGAAGTTGTTTCTGTGCTACCAGCAGTGGTGCTTTCGGCATCACTGCCTGTATTCGATGGGGCCAACCTAACCGTAAAGGTAAACGAACTGCCATCTTCACTACTGCTATATGGCCTGCTTGAACTGGGCATGATCCTCGAGCTATCAAGCTCAGCTTGGTCATTGATTCCGGGGTATGGAGAAGGAGGGGCCGCGTAAGGAGGAATAGTCGGGTAAAGTTGGGGACGAGTGGCGGGTGCTACGGCACCTGGTGGCAGAAAATCAACTCTTCTCGTGTGATCCGGATTAGAAGGGTTACCGGGAACATATGGCATATGTTGCCTGGTGGGATCATGTGGGTTCAAGGTGAATCCCGAGTATGTCACCTGGCCTGAATAGCCGGAATCCGCAGATGATTGCCGTGCATCTGATGGGGAAAAAGGCTGTTGTGACTGTGAATATGATCCCTGCCGGTTATTAACAGAATATGTATATTGACCTTTAGTGTTCATAACTCAAACCTTTGTGAATTATTTATTCTTCAAGTCAACAAAATAGACAAAAAACATCGACAGGCTGTTTTTTATTTTATGAAATATCCGGGTCAAGCGCTCTCATCAACAGGCTTGGCCACAGCAATCAGGAAAAAACAGAAACCCATATCATTGGGTTCCCCCCGGGTTGCCCGGGGAGAAACCGCAAAAAGCTGGGGTCATATATGGTCCGCCCCGCTTTGCAAGGATAAGTTTTCCATCATGACTAAAGAGTAATGCTTCCATTCTCTTAATAAAGAGACCGGCCTTTGGGGTGAGGTCACAATGCCTCTGGCCCTGATGGAATCCGCTCACTCATCAGGTCTTCGGCCTCTATGGGCCCTGACCCCGGTCAGGTTCAAGGGAGTGCAGGTCTTACCTTTTATGCCATCATTTGAACTTTATCCGCGCAACTCGTTGCAGGCTTCTTACACTGATTAACCGCTTTTGCTTTTCTTGTCTAACGACAAATGTTTAATAGCTTGATGCCGATGCTCATGCTGCTGCCTTGTAGGGTTCTTTCTTGGTTAACACAGCCCAGGCAATGCGAGCGTTTTTATTGGCAACAGCCACTGCTGATATATTCTTGCCCCTGCGCTGATCAAGCTCTTTAATCCAATTATTACGTCGATCGTCGTGTTTGTCGGCTACCCTGACACAGGGGGTCAGCCTCCTTACTGCATCTACATGGGAACGGATTAACAACTCTCAGCTAATGACCGCTAAAGATCAGGGAATTGAGAAAGGACGCACTGTGGCCATTGACAGCACAGTCACCGAATCCGATATCAAACCACCTTGCGACAGTGATCTTTTAGCCTGTTCCGTTAAAGAAATTTGTCGGCTGCTTGAACGACGACAAACACTGACAGCGATGCCTCTTTATGAATATACCCATCACAACCGAGCCGTAAAAGATGCGGCCAGAAAATGCATCTAAGCTGGCAAAGAAGAACGGCATCAGCATTATAAAAAACTGCTGCTGTTGACCCGAAAATTCCGGAAGGTGCTTATCGAGGCAACTTTCAAGCTTGCAGGCACCCGTCAGCGGGGGCAGCGTCTCCTGGCGGATGATGCCGAAAAATGGCAGGCTGATGTGGATCACCTGTTGCCCCTGGTGGATGCAATAGTCTCTCAGACAGAGCGCAGGGTCTTGAAGGGTGAAAAGGTGCCAGCCCGGGAGAAAGTGGTTAGCCTGTATGAACCCCATACAGATATCATCGTAAAAGACCGGCGGCAAGTGCAGTATGGCCATAAACTGAACCTGGTTCAGGGAAAAAGTCGATTGATCCCGGATCTGGTTATCGAGGAAGGTAATCCAGCGGATTCTGACCGATTCATTCCGATGATGGAAAGACAAAAAGAACTTTATGGAGTTGACCGCGAAACTACCCCGCCAGCCCCTTTTGATTCACTTAATCGTATTGGTACGATTGTAAGCTATAAGGTGGCATTGGTATAACAGGCTACTCGACTATAACGGAACTATTTGCTGATAATATGATCAAAGTTTGTAAACTGATTAGTAGCCATTTTTTTTCAAGCCAGGTTGTAAGGTTTACTTAGTGCCTGTCAGAAAACCCATGAATAATCCGACTCAACAGGCACTGACAAAATTTTTTTGAAGACAAAACAGGCCGCTCATGCCAGTCGCCTCCTTTTTTGATCAAAACTTAATCATTTCCCCGTTTTTCGGGTGTCCGTAATCTTCACCCAACGATGATCGTTTGTTTTCTGGTACGCTTCTCCGTTCAGGCTGCTTTTTTGACAGCCTGACTGGATTGCTTTTGCAGTATAGTTCCCAAGCGGTGAAGATTGGTTCCTAAAACCGCCAGGCCAACATACCGACGATAACCGTCAATCCCTGAGTCCGGGCATCGGTCCAGCCCGTGCTGCTCAAGTGCATTAATGTCGGACTCTACCGCGGAATGCTTCTTCATTGCCCTGACAAACTCAGGGTGTCGTTCACGCTTCCGATCTTGTTCAGACCATCGCCCCTTT